>CANNJI010000226.1 GCA_947504875.1 Legionellaceae bacterium | reverse complement strand
TAAGGAGTGTACGCGTACTTTCGCTATTTTATCTGGGTTGTAGAATTATAATTCGATCAAAGGATAAAATTAAAAACGTTTGTATACAATCGGTTATAGAAAATTTTCCTGCTTTTAGTGAGGCTTGAAAATAAGTGTCGATACCTCAGGGTCAGAGTCGATTGGTTATTTCGTTGTTTCAATATATTTTTTAGATCTTCGATCCCCCCCTTTGGCAGAGGGTTCCACCCGACGAGCCAGCTGCTGCGCCACTGTCTGTTTGAATTTACTATCACCGAGCGTCCAGCATTTATTGGTTGCCTCATGTATTTCATTTAATAGCTTCGGTTCCATCGGGAGCTGAAATAGTTTTTGGTAGTTTTGTTGCTGTTCTGTTGGCGTGTTTCCCAATCTATAATATTCCAAATGAGGTTGAATCAGAGGATCTAACTGACCAAGTGCATTATGATGATAACTAGACCAAGGGTATTCTGAAAGATGCTCAATCATTCTCGCACGTATCGGATTGAGTTCGATGTAACGCATACAAGTGAACAAGTATTGCTCTGTACTAATCAAACTGGCTTTGTACCGTCCTTCCCATAATGTACCTGTTCGTTGATAATGAGTATATAAAATATTGCACATAATAGCGGCCCAACATTTGCATCATTTGAGCAAGTCCATCTATTCTTGTTGGGGACACCAAGAGATGGACGTGATTTGTCATGAGGACATAAGCATGAATTTGACAGTCATGCTCACTGGCTGCAAGCATTAATTTCTCCAAATAAAATTTATAATCTCGAGATGCAGCAAATATCGGTTGTCGATTATTTCCGCGTTGAATTACATGTTGTGGTTGACCTGGAAGTATAAAACGTGGGTGCCGAGCCATTCTAAATACACCTATTATCTATTTTTTCGTTGGTTAAATCGTTTTGCGTGCTTTATCGATTGACGCTTCCTCGATTGCTTCGCAATGGATTTCTTTCTGATATTGGGTAGTCGCTTGGAATAATGTGTTGTGTGGGTTATTTATGATTGAGTTGTTCATAAACAATGATGTCCTTTCTTGTTATTGTGCGGCGTCGGTATTCCATTGTGCGCCTACATTAGAAAAGCAGATTACGTTTTAAGTGAAGTGAAGTGATGTCAATGCAAGGGATAGATAAAAGATTATTTTATTTCTCAAATTTTATCAATCGACTCTGACCCCATTGGTTTAGTGACTGTTAAATAAATATAAATTTGGTAAAAAAAACCAAAGGGCGTAGCTTTACCTATTGACGCAGACTTTCTAATGGGCGACCCTCCGGCCGCGACCCATATGTCGAAAAAAATCAATTTCATCTACATAAACTATGGATATGTCGATGACATAAACATATACTTGTAATATGTCGAAATTTCCCGAGTTTTTAAACATGACGTTTAATTCTAGCCAACCTTATAATGAGTTACCTTACCTGCCACCAAAAGCCGTACTGGAAAGCATTGAGATATTAAAAGCTTGTATTCCAGCGAGAACAGCCTTAGCAGAGCTGAAGCAGGCTGGTGAGTTACTTCCTAACCAAGGTCTACTCATTAACGCACTGCCTTTGTTGGAAGCAAAAGACAGTTCTGAGATTGAAAATATTGTTACAACCACTGATAAGCTCTTTAAATTTGCTCAAGAAGATACACATGCGGATTCTGCTACTAAAGAAGCTTTACAATACAGAACAGCCTTATATCAGGGATTTATCGCATTAAAGGATAGACCTTTAAGCGTCGCTACTCTAGTAAGGGTATGCTCTACCATTAAAAATACCGATATGGACATACGCCGCATCCCTGGCACAACTATTGAAAACTCGACTACAAGTGAGATTATTTATACACCACCAGTCGGTGAAACAGTTATTCGTAATCTATTATCAAATTGGGAGCAGTTTATTCATAGCGAAGATGAATTAGATCCCCTTATCCGTATGGCTGTTGCGCATTATCAATTCGAAGCGATTCATCCTTTCTTAGATGGCAATGGCCGAACAGGTCGTGTTATTAATATTCTTTTTTTGATAGAAAAAGGATTGCTTTCACTGCCTATCTTATACCTTAGTCATTATATTGTTCGTCATAAGAAAGAATATTATCGACTACTTGATAACGTAACGAAAAAAAATGAATGGCAAGAATGGATCCTTTACATGCTTCATGCGGTGACTCAAACAGCACAGCTTACTTATCATAAAATAAATGCTATTCGACAGCTGATAGATAACACTATTGAATTTGTACGACATGAAGCACCAAAGATTTACAGTTACGAGTTAGTTAATCTTATTTTTGAGCAACCGTATTGCCGTATTCAAAATCTTATAGAGACTGGTTTAGCTCGTCGTCAGACAGCATCTACTTATTTAAAAAAACTATGCGAGATAGGTGTGCTGCAACAAGTATCTGCTGGTAAAGAAAAATTATTTGTACATCCAAAATTAATGCAGTTATTAACTAATGATAAGAATCAATTTAAAGACTATCATTATTCCGGCTGATTCGTCTGCCCAGAGTATTTGAATTTCAACAAAGGTTGTTATAAAGGACAAAAAATTGTCGCTCGCATGCACTATCGAGCCAAGCGCACACCTGCATTATAACAAACCACACTGCAGGGGATTGGTGAGAGATTATTTTGTTTTAAAGTTTGGTTTTGTGCTCGAATTTTATCAGTCGACTCTGACCCCATTGATCCCACATTGTGCACCGTCACATCAGGAGAGCAGATTACGTTTTACGTTAAGAGATGTCAATGCTGGGGCTTTTTAAATGATTTTTCTGTTTTAAATTCTGATTTTTTGTGCGAATTTTATCAATCGAGTTTGGCTCCATTGGTTCAAAAGGCACAAGGCAAGACGCGACCCTCCGGCCCTGCGCTGCGACCCTGCGCTGGATTCTGGGCTGCTTCGCGGTGCTCGCAATGACGGCTTTTTTCCTTAACTTAGTGCCATTCAACGCTGACTCTATTGGTTTTAAAGCACAAGGCAAGACGCGACCCTCCGGCCCG
>CANNJI010000225.1 GCA_947504875.1 Legionellaceae bacterium | reverse complement strand
CGCCCTATGGTCTTCTTCAAAAATCAGGCAGATCTATAGCTTACGGAAGTTTAATATTTAGGATTTTCTTTGATTAAATAGACGCAACAATCGTTTTCCAATTTTTACGCCAATCATCACTTGCTATAGCAGCTCTAATTTGTAAAATAGGATCCAATCCTTCTCTAGACCAGCGCATATGTTGCTGCCCTTTACATCGTTGATTGATCAAGCTTTCAACGGTAGATTCTGCAAGATGACTCGTAAATGGAAGCCCTTTTTTCTGACGCTCCCTGTAATTAATGATCTTATTCTCATTGCTTTTAATGTAACCGGTTAATTTTTTTAATTTATCAGCAGATCTATCAGAACAAAGTGGAATGAGCTCGGCAAGCCGTTGCAAAGCACGATCAGAGTTTCCACGCCATAAATGCCATTTTATCCGTATCAATTTAGGTTTTACTGATTCTGGAAGCGATATATTTTGTATTTTCATGCTCAGATGAAACCAATCCAATATTCCCTGCATATCCGGTTGCGGTACAACGCTAGATTTCCGTTGAATTTTCTCGACCAACTGCACCATAAACCTCTCGATAAGTTAATCCTGATCGGAGGACTCCAAGGCCTAATAAACTCAGAAATGACACAGCACGGAAGAAGCGTCGGTTGAATCTGAACATGAATTCGTTCAAGTAGGTCTGAAGATGATGATTGCGAACGCCGTGAAATGTGCCATCAATCCATGCTTTTAAATTGGCAGTGACCCTACTTACCATTGGCAAGTAACTGTCCATTTTGTCGCGATCTCCACGCATCGGAACTGAACGATGTTCGTAGCCCAAGCTAATCAAATTCGTGAATTCTTTACCGTCATCACTGGTAATCGTAGCGCCTAGAACGATGCTATCGCTAACAAATTGATTAACAGCAGCCGCTGTTTTATTCGGTAATTGTTGCATCCTCATGCGACCAGCAAGGGCGCGAGTGATAATTTTATTAGTGTTGTCATCGCGAACTTCCTGACGACGGATCTCCACTGCAATAACGACTGGTATTTGTTTCGTTTTGCCCTGGACACCGCTCCTAGTCTTGCCTCCAACAAAAACGACGTCCAACTCTATAGGCCATTCAGCACCAATTTTATCACGACCAGGACGCACCATAGCATCTCGAAGTTTATGCAAAATTTGAAAAGCAGTTTCGTAACGTTTAATCCCCAGCTTCTTTTTAAGCTCTAAAGCGGAGATTCCAGGAGTCTGAGTTGCTGCCAGATAGGCGGCCCAAAACCAAACATGAATACTGGTCTTGCTCCGGTGCATAACAGTGTCGGCCGTAACTGATTCCAAGTGATGACAAGAACGACACTTGAGTTTTCTTGGGTGGCTCACTAATCTAAATGGTTCACCATTAGTAGCGCATTTCCCACAAACGTACCCATCAGGCCAACGGATTTTTTCCAAATATCGAAGGCATGCAGTCTCGTCTGGAAACATACGTTGAAAATCCAATAGGGTTACCGGATATTCAGGGAGTGCATTTTGTTGTGGATGTTGTTCAGATTCAATTTGCATTTTCAGTGTATCCTTTGCAAGCAGAATACTATAGCTCAAGCATCATTGTACCGCAACCGGATACGCAGGAAACTTTCTGAAACATTTCGCAATAATTCAGTACTACTATACCCAACCAGATTCAAATCACTGGTTTTAGGGATTGAAAATTATCATTAATTCTTGTTCTGAAATCGTCAGAAATTGTGTCCCATGTATTGGAAAAAAATGTACGAATTTTTTCTTTGAACTCATTAAACGTTTTAAACACCTGATTGTTTCTGGATAACTCATTCATCACTTTCCAAAGTCTTTCAATCGGATTTAAATTAGGACTGTATGGCGGCAAAATATGCATTACCAGTTTTGGATGTGGTGGGGGTACTTTTAATGAGTCTAACAACTGTCCTGCGGTTAATTTATCCACATTAAGTATCGCTTTGTTTTCAAAAAATAAAGCATCTTTCTTCAAAACTGCATCCAATTTCCTTTTAAGTTTCTTAGTCAATACAACATTTTTTCCTGGTAGTTCAATTTCATAAATTTTGCTCAAATAATCACGATTGACAGCATTGGGCTGAGACAAAAATAAGGCGACATCATGGGAAGTATGAGCACCACCGCCATCGGCAATAATATGAATTTTAGTTGCAGTTGGATTAGCGGCTTCTATAGCTTGTAAAAAGTTGATAGTGCTATTTCCATTAATTGTTTCATACTCACGAGTCAACACGGACATGGTGCTTAAATCAATGGCTCCAGTTATATTGAGCCTCTGTCGGCTGGCCACAGTGGCTATAAGCTTTTCTACGCCCGTTCTAATCCAGCCATAAGTAATTTTTGTTTCCTGTGTCGGATGAACACTGTCCATAAAAAGAATCAATTCGTTCGGGGTGAGTGATGCCTTTAATTCATCGTATTTTTTAATGAACTCGGCTTGGCGTGCTGCATTAAATTTTGCAGGTGTGCCTTTTGGTTTTTTATGGGAAAATCGATGATGCGATAGCCAATCATACATACCCTGTTGGGTATAATTTACATCATATGTCAGTTTAACATGTTCAATAATTTCTTTTGTCGATGGGTACGTGTTTTGTTCCAAATGAGCAATTAATTCTTCCGTTTGGTGCTCGTCTAATTTGCTTCTCGACCCGCCACTACCTGGTTTTAATTTCTCTTCCTGTACGTAATCTCTCAAATAGCCCCATACCGTTGTTTCATGTATTAATAAGGCCTGAGCAATTTCTTTGTATGTCCACCCTTTATCATTTAACAAAACAGCTTTGATACGATCACGAATTCGACCATCGTGTTCCGCTTTGTGTTGTTCTTCAAGATAAATGATTTGAGCTTCGGTCAGCGGTATTTTCATAATGCGAAATTTTACAGCAACTTAACTGAAAATAACATAGGACTTTCAATCAGTTTGGGTATAGATGCCGCAAATAAAGCCTTTGAAAAAGACGATGAAGAGGTGCTATTTTATATTCCTGTAACCAAATCATTCATTGATCAAACCGTGATTTCAT
>CANNJI010000224.1 GCA_947504875.1 Legionellaceae bacterium | reverse complement strand
CATGCGTTCAAAAACATCACTTTTAAACTCCTGCACATCAACATACTCACAATTGCCCGCATTAAAAAAAACAATATCAATGCATTCATAGCGTTGATTTAAATCTTTGGCTGCATCCAAATTTTCTTGCCTGTTGGTGGCATCAAAAGCGAGCACATAAGCGCCTGTTTGTTCAGCCACCTGTTGCAACGCATCTTGGTTGCGGCCAGAAATAATCAAGTCATATCCTCGGGCTGCCATCTCAAGTGCTACAGCTTTACCAATCCCTGAGGAAGCCCCTGTGATCCAAGCATGGGCTTTCATCGTAGTTTTCCTCGCTTCATATCCACAGGTCGCAACTCATGAATGATACCTATTTTTGATAAAAACCAAAGCATATAAAAGGTTACGTCTATTTGCCACCAACGAAATCCTTGACGAACCGAGTTGGGATAAAAATGATGGTTATTATGCCATCCTTCCCCAAGTGTAATTAACGCAAGGCAAAAGTTATTGCGACTTTGATCAGGCGTATCAAAATCACGAGAACCCCATTGATGAGCGAGGGAATTAATGCTGCTCGTGGCATGGAATACACATACCGTTGAAATAAAAAAACCCCAAACAACCAACTGTATACCCGACGTGTGCATCTCAGGCACATGTGAATAGAAGTGTTCTCCCAATGCATATAAGGTGACTAGCAGTAGTAATGGTGCGATAATATCATAACGATTTAACCATACGAGTTCTGGAAATTCAGCTAAATCCGACACCGCTTTATAATTGGTGCTAAAGGCATTGGAAGAAAAAAACCAGCCAATATGACTCCAAATAAAACCGGAATACTGAGGTGAGTGAGGATCGTGCTGGGTATCGGCTTGCCTGTGGTGACATCTATGATGACTCGCCCACCATAAAGGCCCGCGCTGCCCCGCAGTTGCACCCAAGAAGGCAAAGATAAATTGCCAAATGCGATTCATTTTAAAAGTTTTGTGAGAAAAATAGCGATGATAAAAGCCCGTTATACAAAACATGCGAAGATAATATAGCCCGATTGCGGTAAAGATAGCTGCTTTGCTAATGCCCACCCAATACACAGCAAGACAACCAAGATGTAAGAGTATAAATGGAATTGCACGCCAAAAGGTAAAGCGGTTTGAGACGAGCTTTTTTTCGGCGGCATCGTTATCAACCCATACCCATAAAGCCAAAAATAAAGAACCGAGCCTCATATCGATTACTCCTTAAAAAAGCTGGCTGTGATGCGACCAATTGGAATGCCAAATTTTTTCATGACGGCATTATTCAATACCACCTGGTCATTAACACGGTATAACCAATCATCCATCGTCACATCGATTGTTTTTCCTTTATAAGGGATTTGAAGTACGTAAACCATATGAATGGCATTGCCGTATTGTTTTCCATGCGTAATCCCCGTCACATCATCTGCAACTGCATTAAAATGGTGCTCATCAGTGCGGGTTAATCGCCATTGACGATGCTGTTTTTCTCCATCGTCGTAAATAAAATCTTCATCTAAGGTGCCATGATCCCCGGTCCATTGCCCCTTCATGTCAACAGTAAATCTTCGGCGAACACCGCCTGTGTATTCTTGTATCAGACCATAGCCTTTAACGTGGCCAGCAAAATAGTCCTCCATCATCAAAACCGGGTGGTTTTTTTCATAATTCTTGATGTGATTCATGCTGCATCCTTGAAATAGTAGTGCTGATACACAAACAGTGAGGGTGGTCATGAATTTGTAACTTAGCATAATAGTGCCCCAAGTTGAACGCAGGTAAGTTAATACCCTTATCATTACCCAAAAGCCAGGAAAATCATGCCCAGCTTGAGTCCATAGCCACGAGTTGTCGTCCCCGCGAAGGCGGGGATCCATGCTTGGCATCACCACCATACCAAACCAGAGATCCCCGCCTTCGCGGGGACGACATGCATCAAACTTGTGGGTAATGATAAGGTTAATACCTATTATGCCTACATACCCGCGTTCCGTCTATGCCATTCAGCCTAAGCACAATATCTAATGAAAAACCCTTCAATTCTAAATCGCCTTCTGGCTCTTTTCCCTTTCTTGTGGATCACCCTACTCGTAAATTTGGTAATCCTCCCGAAAAATAAATGATGCCAAAGGTAGAATTTTCCCGTAACCTATGACAAGGTGATTCTGCATAAAAAAACCAAGATTTACAGACTTTAATTATAAAACCAATCTTACGGGGTAAGAATTATGCCAAACAAGACGTACGAGGAATTAGTAAATGATGCCCGAAATAAATCAACGGTTATCGCTTTAATTTACTCACCAGTTGAATTATACGAACATATTGTTGAAATAATCTCAAAAGATTCCAGCGACTTTATTAAGACAGGTAATCAAATTATTCATTTTCACTCTGTAGATGACGCTCTATCTTATGCCACTAATTATGGAGCAGAGGAATTTTTTCTCTGTGTAGAGAATACGTATGACGAATGTGGTTCCATAGGTTCAGTACAAAGATTTGATTACATCCCAATTCATTCAAAATACAAATAAACGCCAAATTAGAATCATGTGTCCTTGGTGATTGAGCTTCTTTTTAAGCACCGGGGGTGGTTCGCCTGAAACTAGAATCAAATGTAACTATCTTTGATAGTTTGTAAACTATATTCGTAGCCACCATCAAAAATACCATGACCAAGCATTTCACGAATCGCTTTATGCTCTTTTACAAGTTCACGCAATCAATCATAATCCAAGTTTAAATTTAATCGTAAAGCACACATTACAAAAATAGACCAACGTTCCATCCCTGGTCGTCTTCGTATCTCACCGTTCTGTGGCGCGCCACTCCCAGTGAACTCAGTCAGTGCTATTGGTGCGCTGACTCCTGCCTCACGTACACAGCGTGATAGGGTTTTCCAGACTTCGCCATAGGATCGCAGGCTCGTCATCCCCGTGCTGCCGAACCAGGTTCCTCATCGTATAGGCCGATGGTTCATTTCCAGTTACGCTCCACCCTTGCTCACGGCAACGCAGTTACTTTCAATTTCAGAGTTTATGGCTTACTCTGGAGTGGACTTACACCACTCT
>CANNJI010000223.1 GCA_947504875.1 Legionellaceae bacterium | reverse complement strand
CATCTGTAGGTTGGTTTTTTGGTTTAAAAATTCATGTGGTTATTAATCAATTTGGTGAGTTAATTGCTTTTAAAATAACCAGAGGGAACGTCAGTGATAGTGCTGTTGCTGGCTCTTTGCTGTCTGCCCTTGAAGGCTTAGCTTTTGGCGACAAAGGATATATTGGTAAAAAATTATTTGATGAACTCTTCAAAAAAGGGTTAAAACTGATCACAAGAAAACGAAAAAACATGAAAGAAAAGCTGGTGTTAACCAGTTATGAAAAGCAGCTATTAAATCAACGAAATTTGATCGAAACTGTTTTTGATTGTTTGAAGCATAAATATCATGTATGGCATACACGACATCGATCAATGTTAAATGCAATGACCCATTTGGTGGCAGCCTTAGCTGCTTATACTATTGAGCCATTGAAGCTGTCAGCTGTCAGCTTTCAAATTACTCGAGAAAAAACAGCCGGCGATTACTTAACAGGGATGAAACTCCGAACTGGGGCTATATAAATAAAGCAGCGTACCCTTTAAGGGGTTCGCTGCCTCCCCGCTGGAAATAAAATTTTTACTGTATGCCCAAATTTCAATAATTCCTTTGTTAGGTCTTTTATTACAGTGAAACTACCTGTGCCCCAGGGTCCTGTATTTACAAACAATATTCGCATAAATGATAACCCTTGTTTTTGAGCAATCCAAACACCTAGATAGAGTCTAGTATATATAATAAAATTTGGTAACCATTCACCACAATCAGCCACTTCGTGGTCGACCGTGGTGATGCAACCGGTGCACCATTGAGTTGTAAAGATTAATTAGTAAAGAATACTTCAGGCAATTTTCCATCAAACAAGGTTTTTAAAGCATCCGTTGGTGTTACCCCATGTTTTTGAGCAGTCAGTAAATAACTACGAACACGACAAAAGATTTTAGCGCCATCCATTGATTTAAAACAGCCGGATATTTTTTGTTGTACCTTTGTCATCCTGATGTCATTTTCACCTCTGTTATTGGTGAAAGGCACGTCGCTCACCACCATAAAAAGTAACGTATCATTTTCAAAATCACGGAGTCGCTCCAGTAGATTACGCTCTTTTGATTTTTTCTCTCGGCCTCGTTTTTTGCTCTGGTCTGGCTCGGGAGGTAGCAATGGCATTTCAAAGTCACCCGTCTGAATAATTTGACGGAAACGCTTTCGATACACATCAGCCGTAACATTATCAAGGCAGTTTTTTTCTGTTTTATTCACAGCCTCATTGATTTCAACCAAAAGGTCTTGCATGGATTTAGCCCAGGTATATTGGGCATGATTATCAATAACCCATTGAAGCTCTCTAATGTGATGAGCATTACAAAGACCATGTTGACAGTGTTGATAGGTATAGTATGGCTTCCAATGGTCATGAATCAATGTGCCGCGGAAGTGAGGTAAAATACCAATCTCATCCATGGCCTCACTGCCACGTTTTTGATGCGGATAAAAATATGTCCACTGCTCATTTGAAGCATTGTGCAACCAGATACGCTTACCATTTACATTAATACCCGTTTCATCTGCATGGGCTAATGTTGCTTTTATTAATTGTTGCTTTGCTAACGCATCAAACCCTTCTAACAGATCGTAGGCTTCCTGATTAAAATTAAACAGGCTGCCAACACTAATCGGTATGGATGCTTCGTTAATAAAATAATCAGCTACGCGCTCATAGGGAATGAGCTGAAATTGCGATAAGTAAACCGCATGAGCTTTAATGGATTGGCCGTATTGAATCGGTCGAGACACGCCTTTTGGAAAAGCAGCAACATAGCGCTTACCTTCTGCATCTTCAAGTATTTGAGCTCGGTACTCGGTCACAATACGTGAAATTTCAATATCAATGACTTGACGTGATTCAAAGCCAACTTCACGGTAATTACCTTTCGGTAGACGACGCTTATCTAGTTTGATAGGGATAATCGCATCAGGGTTGGCAACAGGCTCTAAATTTTTTCCTACACGGCCAGGCTGCCCCCCTGGTTTGTTGTTTCCTTTGTTAGCACCGTTTTTTTTCTTCCGATTCGGATCGGCCGATGGTGGCTTACTACTGTTTTGACTGTTTAACCCCAATTTTCCAGCAAGTAACGTGATAATCATCAACAGCATTTCAAACATAGCACGTAATGCCGGAGAGATTTTTTTATCTGTTTCAAGCAACTTGCGTGCGCTTTCAACCGTCTCAGTAATATTGATCTTATCTGGTTTCACCATGTTTACCTATTGAATGACTGCAACAGAATAATAACATGGGTTTTAAACAGCAAAATTTCCTTCCTATGGCGCATCTTAAGCGATTTAAAAATTTGAACTACGGAGGGGGATAGGATTGTAAACTTAAGATCAAGATTGATCTTGAATAAGTGCATATCATGCGTTTGAGGTGATGGTTACCTGCATCATTGTTTTTTCAAAAAAACGCAAAATACCCTGTCAAGAACTATTTGAATTTTTTTATAAAAAAACTCCTGCCGCCAATTTCATCACCGCAAACCGACCCGAAGGGGAGGATTGTGGTGAATGGTTACTATATTTGTTACTTACTATCATCTAATGGTTTGGGTTTTGGCCCAAACCATTTTTTTTGAAAATGAATTGTCAATAGACCCTAATATTTAGCCAATTAAAAAGTCCCCATATAATCGCGTTTTCCTATTTCAATGCCTTTGCTTCGTAAAATGGCATAAGCAGTTGTTACATGAAAGAAAAATTGTGGCAGCCCATAGTGCAGTAAGTAGGCTTGTCCTGTAAATTTTTTCTCTTTAGGAGTTCCTGCTCGGAGAATGATATCGTGTGCTTCACTGCCATCTATCATTGAGGGTGTAGTTGTTGAGATAAAAAGCAGTGTTTTAGCGATACGTGTTTGCAAGGCTTTAAAACTGGTTTCATTGTCTTCATAGCTGGGCACCTCTATGCCTGCCAAGCGCGCGGTTACGCCTTTGGCAAAGTCAGAAGCTATCTGTACTTGACGGGTTAAATTAAGCATGTCCGGATATAGGCTTGCTTGCAGTAAGTCATTTGAATCAAGAGGATGCTCCTCTGCATGGGCTTCGGCCTT
>CANNJI010000222.1 GCA_947504875.1 Legionellaceae bacterium | reverse complement strand
GTTTTAGATCCCGAAGCGTTTAAATCATGTTTTGTGTCCTGGGTTTTAATGAAACCCAATCGTTGAGAATAATTTGCAGGATCTGATGGTAGCCTCATCATCAGATGAAAATGTTCAGGCAATACCACGATTCCATCAATTATAAATGGATAACGTTCAATAACCTGCTTTTTTTAGGATTATTGCATTTACCCTGTGATATGGAGAGGATACAAATTTGTTGAATCAACAACGGTACACGCATTTGTATTCTCCTTGAGTTTAACCATGCGGGCTGGTTCTTGATAGGCTGTCAGCCCCATGGAGTTGATACAACTTTCTACGTGGGTTTATTGTGTGAGCTATAGTTTGCAATCCTTTGTGATGGTGCAGTGATTCTTACCACACACGGTAATCAGACCGAAGGGTTATTTATGCTATGTCTGATAAACCCAGCCCCTTTATTGTACCCATAGGCAAAAACAATCGATGATCATTTGCCGGGAACGGTATAAAACCAAAATGCTTATAAAAATTCACAGAAATCGCATCTTTGGCATCAACAATGACCGCGACAATTCCAATTTGATGGCTTACAGCAAGACTTCGCTTGAGTGCGTCCATCAACAGAAACGCACCGATCTTTTTACCCTTCATGTTTTCATCTACAGCTAATCGTCCCAACAATATTCCAGGTAGAACTGGATATCTTGGTAATTTTTTGGCTAACTCAGGAGGTAGCTCGCCAGGAAATATTCCAATGGATGAAATAGTGTAAAATCCTGAAACATGGTCAGAGTCCCGCTGTGTCAATACATATGTAATTGCAACATTCTTTTTGCTATCTTGACTGGCTTGTATTTTGAGATACTGATCCAGTGCTTCAGTTCCACAGGAAAACAAATTTTTATTATGTTTCTTATCCAATTGCTCGATTCGATATTTAGGTGAAAGTACGCTTGTCTCTGTCATTTGGATTCAACGTCCTTCTTGTACTGATCGACCGCTTTCAATAGATTACTTGATGCTTTCGGTGCAGTTAACAATGCTTGAATAAATACGTCTCGATCAACCGCTGTCAAATGCAGTTGTTGATACTCTTGAATAACACGAACGGCTGCTTCGTATGCTGAATTAATAACGAAGTCGGTCAGTGTGCGTCCGGATAATTCAGCCGCATTTCTAAGTAAATTCTTTTTGTCCGCACTAATTCGTGCTTCCAGGCGTTCTGTATCTTGGCTATGTTTAATTGCTGGTTGTCCCATAATGGTCACCTATGTTGATCCTCTTGGTTTAATTATACGGCAAAATGCCGTACAGTCAAGGGGTGGCCGAAAATACGGCTGTTAGTGACCTCTCATAAAACCACCATTTCTCAAGGTGGGGTAATCAAGAATAATCAACCCTTACTGTGCGCGCCCTGTTTTATCTCAAATACTTGTCTTGGGATCAAAATATTATAAACTCGTTAAAAACAGAGGTTAATAAGAAAAAATGCAAACAGCACCCCCAAAATTTATTGGTTATGCACGCGTGAGCACACATGACCAAAATTTAGATCTTCCTCAGCCCTTAGATTCCATTATATTTTAGATTGTCAACACCCTGAGAAACGGCAGGGGCATGCTTTGTGCACAGAACTTTTCCAACGAAATAGGATCCATCTTTATTGATAAACGAATATATCAGCTTAGCTGTTACTGGATGCCAGCAGGCAAGCTGGTTTTTATTATTGGTTACTTTTCTGATTTCTAACTGAGTACCGGATGGATCGTATACTCTTGCTTTAATGATAGGGTTTTTATCTTCCCATTGCTCTTTTCGGCTGACTTTAGCAAACAGCCCTATTTTAACCATCGGGGCAGCAACTTTTTGTTCCAGAGGCTGAAGTATCTCAGGACGTATGTCTTCTTGTTCTTCTGAGTCGCTCAATTCTGACAGCGCAATAACGCCAAAATCAACATCAACCATTTCAAATTCATCTGGTGCTTGCATAATTCCCTACCCATATTGATGCATAATAAGCGCAAAATGTATCATATTTGCATTTTTCCTTCCAGTTGTTTTTGATGCTCGGTCCACTGCGGCATAAATTTAGTCATCAGTGCATAGAATCGTTTGCTGTGATTGGCTTCCAGCAAATGCACCATTTCATGAACCAATACATACTCCAGACAGCTCAATGGTTTTTGAATTAAATTTAAGTTCAGCCAAATGCGATGGGCAACAACATTACACGAACCCCAGCGTGTTTTCATTGATTTGACGCCCCAGGCATGAACCGATACACCAATAATGGGTTCCCATTTCTTAATCAAATCGGGTATTAGGGCTTGCATTTGTTGTTTGTACCAAGCATGGAGATGTTTTTTTCGTTGTTCGTGGGTGTGTGATTCCAGAAACCCATGTAAAAACTCACCTTCGATGACGATTCCTTTGAGCTGGACGTAGGATTGAACGACCAAAGCATAAGGTTCACCCAAAAAATGATGTGTCTCTCCGTGCTCCATCGTTATGGGTGATGAAGCTACGCGTGCAAGGGTCCGAGTTCGCGCTTTATGAATCCACTCACGTTTGGACTCAAGCATTGCCTCAATGGTTTTTAGTGAACATTTCGTGGGTGCTGTGATTTTCACCTCACCTGTCGATGAATTCACTCGCAGATACATGTTTTTAATTGGTTTACGTAAAATTTCGATGGTGATGTCATCAAATTCTATTAACATGGTCGCCTTATTCTATGATGGTAAGTAAGGCAGCCACATTTAAATTCGTGAACGTTTGCGTTACCGAGTTTGAAACTGATCGGATACGCAAACGTTCACATAAGATGATCTCGCCCTGTGTATTAGATGCCATTCATTATAACCTATGTTAGTATTTTATTTCCTCCATTAGATCTGACAAATCCATGAAACGTTGTACCCAACTGGCCATTCTGCTCACTTCTCTAGTAACACAATCCCTGTGGGCGGATAATGATTGGCAGTGCACAGCATCTGACAGTGAAAATAAACAGTGGGTGGAACGAAGCCTTTATGAACGGTCTGCAACCAGTAAAGCGTTCGATGCATGTAAAAAACAAAGTCATGTGCCTGCTAGTTGCAAAGC
>CANNJI010000221.1 GCA_947504875.1 Legionellaceae bacterium | reverse complement strand
CTTAATTAGGAGCCGGCGAGCATGTTGCTAACGTACATACCCATCTTTGATCGTCAAATGAAATAATTTATTTAAATTCAATTAGTTGCTGGCGACAAAACTTGTTTTGGGGCACTACATCTTTTATATTGTTGAGAATATTAAAAGTAGGTTTTTTCAGTTTTTGCAGGAGAGGATGCAAGTCCAAGTGCATTATAAATAGCTATTTGCTCTGCATTGGTAAGCGGTTAATTAACCCCATCTTTTAATCCCTCAGCCCAACACGGATACTCCTTCATATTCAAACAACAAGGGGTATTTGATGAGCACAGAAAACAAGCATACATATAAACAAGGTTTCTGGAAAGAACATTCAGAAGCGTGGAAATCCAGTGAACTAACGCAGGTGGCGTATTGCGCCCAACAGGGCATTAGCTATCAAAGCTTTGTTTATCAGCACAACCGCATGGCCAATAAATCGCAGCAGTCTACGATGAATTTTGTTGAAGCAAAGCCTGAAGCCGTCGCTGTGAACACCCAAATCGCCGGGTTGCAGTTGATGTTGCCAAACGGTATTCGGATAGGAATCACCAACGAGGTCAATGCAGTATTGCTGAAAACGGTTCTGACTATTGCGGGAGAGCTGTCATGTTAAGGCTGACCGAAAGCACACATATTTATGTGGCTGCCGCGTTTGTGGATTTCCGTAAAGCGATTAATGGCCTGACCGCTTTGGTTATGGAGCAATTCGAAACGCCGGTGAACGATGGCTCGGTGTATGTGTTTTATAACCGCGATTGTGATCGGGTGAAGTGTTTGTTTTGGAATAAAAATGGGTTTGTCCTTTATCACAAGCGCCTGGAACGCGGGCGATTCAAGTTTGGCAAGGCAGCAGATGGCACGTATGTGATTACCCACCAGCAACTGGATTGGCTTTTTGCAGGACTTGATTTCAAGTTAATGGCCGAGTTTCCGATGCTTGATTTTACCCTGCATTTTTAACGTAACCCCATGATATAAAATAGATAATGCTTTGTTTTTATATGGTTTTTTGATATAATTGCACCCATACAAACACTAAAAAAACCATCAATATGACGTCTGTTTCTGCTCTTTCATTAGCTGAATTACAACAAGAAAATGCACGGTTGTTAGCATTGCTTGGGCAGAAAGAAAATACTATTCAAAACCTGCAACACCAACTTCATTTATTCCGCACAGCCCGTTTTGGCCGCAAGACTGAAAAAGGCGTTGTGAATGAGCAGATGTCATTTCAATTTGATGAGGCTGAACTCACCGTTGAAGAAGAAACAACACCAGAAGTATCTGAAACAACTGAAACCATCACCTACACACGCAATAAAAAAGGAACTGGCCGTAAAGCATTGCCAAAATCACTGCCTTATATCCAAAACATCCACGACCTGAGTGATGATGAAAAACAATGCCCTTGCGGCTGCACATTAACCCACATCGGTGATGAAATCAGCGAACAATTGGATGTTGTGCCTCAAATGACGTTTCGTGTGGTGAATATTCGAAAAAAATACGCCTGCAAAGGCTGCTGCGATACCATTCGATTGGCCAAGTTACCCAAGCAACCCCTTGATAAGGCCATTGCGGCACCTGGGTTGCTAGCCGCAGTTATCGACAGTAAATTTAATCGCCACATGCCGCTTTATCGCCAAGAGGCGATGTTCGGCGAGGCCAATATCTCGATAACGCGCGGGACGCTAAGTAACTGGATGATAAAATCTGCAAACCTGCTGACGCCACTCGTGAAACTAATGGAGGCGGACATTCACAATTATGATATTGCGTATACCGATGAAACGCCGTTGCAGGTCTTGAAAGAAAAAGACCGCCTAGCTACTCAAAAATCATACATGTGGCTTTTTATCGGTGGCCCATCGGATAAACGCGCATATGTTTATCAGTACCATGCTACGCGACAGCACCAGATCCCGTTTGATTTCTTTGCCGATTTCAAAGGCTATTTGCATGCTGACTGCTATAAAGCGTATGTCGCTCTCGGGCAGCTGGAACATATTGATCATGTTGCATGCTGGGCTCATGCCAGACGTTACTTTGTCGATGTCGCTAAAGCCTGCAAAAAAGAAGGTCTGGCTCATCAAATTGTGAAGTTGATTGGCAAACTTTATCATCTGGAGCGCGAACTCAAAGATAAAGAAGCCACCCCTGAACTCATCTTCATGCGCCGCGAAAAAGAAGCAAGACCAGTACTTGCTCAAATCAAGGCATTACTGGATGACGGCGAGTTTAAAGTTCCGCCCAAAAGCCCATTAGGAACGGCCGTCTTTTACTCCTTGAATCATTGGGGATCCCTGAATATCTACCTTAAAGACGGACGTCTTGAAATCGATAACAATCGCAGTGAACGATCCATCAAACCCTTTGTCATTGGTCGCAAGAACTGGATGTTCCACGGCAATGACATTGGTGCTCACGCTGGCGGTATTCTTTTTTCCCTGATTGAAACGTGCAAACAACATAAGGTCGAGGTATTTTCTTGGCTGAAATACGTGCTGGCCAACATTCATAAGGCCGAAACTGCCGAACAACTTGAAAAACTGCTTCCATATAACATCAATCCTCTGCTATTAAGTGATATGAGAAGCATACCTGAACTCATCATGCCTGAGAAAGATGGGGTTAATTAAACGCTTACAATACTTGGACGATACAGTTGGGATTAAATAGTGGTAATGATGTGGCACCGTGGGCGGATGGTGCAAGTAATCCAACGCTGTTGGCCTTGGTTCGTTGGGTTTCCAATGATAATAATAATTCTCTATGGGGAGGGATTAATTCTCTCAATGGAGGAAAATTCAAAGGAAACCATACCAATTTTCAACAATTCAATCTAACCTGGTCCCACCGATTCACAGAGAATTTTTGGCTCTTCTGCGCATCTGTAGGTAGTGGAACCCGTGCTGGATATGGGTTAGAATGCGGCATCTAAATTAGAATGTCGCGAAAATAATGAGTCAAATTACCCTCCCATTGGATATAAAATCGCTTGAAGTTGTCTCGCAACGCATTGATACTGAAGGCAATATTGTCTTTGAAGTAAAGAGTAAGAATGATCACAGTACCTGCCACAAGTGTG
>CANNJI010000220.1 GCA_947504875.1 Legionellaceae bacterium | reverse complement strand
AATCCGTCATCGCTAATCTCCTCGGTTTTGTTGTTTTTCACAACTCAATAGTACCGATTTTTAGCGATGACTCAATTCCTAATGAGCCATTTTGAATTTACAGCAGTTTACGGACATAACCTCCATTTCTGCCTTCCAAAAAGCAGTAATAGATCAAAATCAGATCCTCGTGTCAATATTTTTTAAAAAATTAATTTAGAAAGTTACTGCGGAATGACAGATCAAAGTATTATTCATGAAGCATGAGTATCACTTGATGATTAGTGTTTAAACAGATCATCTTGGCCTCTGAATGGGCACTGTTAACAACCCGCCCCTCAGTCTGGATATAATATAAACATAAGCTATAATTAAAGTACAGTACTTAAGTAAGGGTTGACTATGAAGAAGATGTTATTAACCTTGGTTTTAATAGGTTCTGTTACTGTGTTGGGTGGGTGTTGTACTGATGATATTTGTAATATCGGCTCAACATACGTCCCAGCTAGTACAACAGCTATAAAAAACTGTAAAAATTGTAGTACTTGCAGTTCTTGTGGTTATGATAGCAGCTACACCTACAGTGGTTGGTACTAGTTACCCGTATCACCACGATTTCTGCCAGTCTAATTAGGGGCTTATGACAGGTGATCCTGACTTGTCATAAGCTTCTATCTTTGGGTGTTGCGGGCATTAATAAACAGTAAGCACATCACATTGTGAATCATGCACAATCGATTGTGAGATATTATTTAATCCCAGATCAAGAAAAGTGGGTATATGCTGTCCAATAATCAGCAATTCGCACTTCAATGTTTTGATCTTGTTAAATATCAATTCTGTGATAGGACCTGCCTCAACAAACAGGTGTTTGGTCGGGATTTTTAATGATTCACCTAGGATTCGGAGCACACTTTCGGCATCTTTGATCATCGGCGTGAGGGGCTCGATTTCTGCAAATCCTAATCCTTGTGCTAATTGCAACGCGGACGGAAGAGTGACCACATGCATTAAGTAAAAATCTGCATCAAAACATTTCGCAATAGCCTGAGCTTTTTGACATAGCGCGAAATGATCTTTTGCTAAGTCAGTGGCGTGTAATATTGCTTTATACATCCTGTTACTCCCTATCCCTGTCTCTGTGTATTTGATCATAGCAGTGTATGCCTACTATTTCATTATCTTTCGAACCCATGTGTGATGAGTTGGGACGTGATCTGCTAAGTGTTCTCCTGTGGGTAAACACAGGTTAGGCGCGATTTCAAGGAGGGGTAGCAGTACAAAATCACGATGGAGTAATTCAGGATGGGGTATGCACAGCTTGGGCAGCGAGAGGCAGTGTTGGCCAAATAGCAGAATATCAATATCAAGTGTTCGTGCGCCCCATTTCTTTTTTTTGAGTCTATGCTGATTTTGTTCAATTGAATGGCAGTAATGTAACAAACGCTCGGGTGAGAGTGATGTGCCTATGGCGACAGCCATATTTAAAAAATCAGGCTGGGCTTTAACACCCATTGGTTTGGTAGAGTAGATGCGTGACTGCTGTTGAATACAGGTTCTAGGTATTCGACGTAATGCTTGGAGAGCGTGTCTAAGCTGCCGATGAGGCGAACGCAAATTCGAGCCTAATGCTAAATAACACAATACCATTGATTTAACCTTTATGGGGCGTGCCCATTTTTTTTGTGTATTCAATAATCATTTTTTCTTGGTTTTCCGGATCGACTTCTTGAAAAGTAGTCCACCATTTAGCCAAGTCTAAAGGTACGTCTGTTGCTAGAGCTCGCAGAGCTAAGAAGTCATAAGCCGCGCGAAAACGCGGGTGTTCTTGGAGCTGATAAGCACGTTGGCCAGAGCGTTTATTAAAACGTGATTGTAACATCCAAATGTCACGAATAACTTGAGTATGACGTTTAGGGATGATAGTGATTTTATTTTGCCCACTAATAGTTTGTGACATCGCTTGCTCAAAAGCAGGGATAGGATCCACCCCCTGATCCCGCATTTTTTTTGCTCTAGAGAGCATAGGGAACCATAGGAGAACTGCGAAAATAAAAGCAGGGTTCACCGTTTTTTGCTGTTTGATGCGATTATCCGTGCTTTCTAAGGCTAGCATTAAAAAAACATTGACCGCATATGTTTGGTCTTGAGCGCTGGCCGCTGTCATGGCAAACAAATGTTTAAACAGGCCAAGTTCTTCGAGAAGGACCTGTGCAGCTACCGAAGCACCACATTGGTATAGTTTCACCATTTCGTCAAACAACCGTGAGCTTGATACATGGAGCAGGAGATGATTTAATTCATGCACAGCCGCTGTTGTTTCTGGATCGATCGTAAAGCCAAGCTTGGCACTAAAGCGAACGGCGCGCAGCATTCTAACAGGATCTTCTTGATAGCGCGTGTTCGCATCGCCAATGATGCGAATGACTTTTTTCTTGATATCCTGCATTCCTTCGGTAAAATCTACGATGCTTTGATCGGCAATATTGTAATACAACGAATTGACACTAAAATCTCGACGCCAAGCATCTTGTTCGAGGGTTCCATAGACATTATCCTGAGTTAACATGCCTTTATCGTTAATTTGTAAATCAGTACTAATCGGTTCATAGGAACGAAAAGTAGCCACTTCGATAATATCTCGATGATAGAAAATATGAATCAACTTAAAGCGTCGACCAATGATGCGCGCGTTACGAAAAAGTTTTTTTACTTGTTGAGGCGTCGCATTGGTGGCGATATCAAAATCTTTGGGTGTATGATGAATCAACAGATCTCTCACACAACCCCCAACCAGATAAGCTTGATAACCTGCTTTCTGTAGGGTTTTAACAATAGATACAGCATTCGAGTGAATGTCTCGGTTTCTTATTGTGTGGGCATTTTGGGGGATAATGTACCGAGACTCAACGTCGTGTTTATGCGACTTCGATTTTCGTATAAATTTTTTAATTATGTTTATAATTGTATATACTCTAAGTTTAACATAACGATTTTACTATACCTGCAATATTGCGGTCAAGTGAGATGCTTTTTTATATGAGGATACTACTAATGAGTGTATTGAATTGTCTGGTGACGTTAATTATGTTAACCCTCTTAGAACTTGCGCTGTTCGTAGATAATCTAATTTTCCTTACTATT
>CANNJI010000219.1 GCA_947504875.1 Legionellaceae bacterium | reverse complement strand
CTCAACACCATGCAAGTCACTAATGCCTCGTCCTGTGGGAAATGATAAGGCCGCGGCACGTAGGCGGTGGGGAGCCATTGTCAACACGCCTTAAAAGGATCGTTTCAATAAGAATGCATCAACCATTTTCGTGATAAAGATAAGCATGAAAAAACCGAACCACATCCACCATTCACTAATTGATTGCACCTATATTGTTCCTATGGCTTGATCTTCGATATTACCACAAGCTATGCGCGCACCGCCTCCGCCCAAGGGAGGATTATCCGTGTAATTATCACCACCCATATGGATCATCATGGCTAATCCTTTTATGTCACATGTTTTTAAGCGCGGGGCCAATGTTTTCGTATGCGCTTGACCATCAGTGCCCACGTAAAGGACAGGCAAATCACCCAAGTGGCCATTTTCGTAGGGTCCTTGATGGGTGTTGGTGTTTTTTGGATCGAAATGCCCACCAGCGGACATACCATGGTCATTGCAATTTGCATTTTGGTGCAGGTGAAAGCCATGTAGGCCTGCTGGAAGCGCGATTAAATTGGGGATGATTAACAAACCAAGCGGTGTATCACGAAAATCAACCCTTCCTAATAATTTATTGCTACCATCTGTTGTGTAAAGCGCAGCCGTAACATGAGCCGCCTGACAAGGCGCCGTAATTAACAGAGCCATGAAAAAAAGCGTGATCTTATGCATTTTTATTTCCATCCTAATGTTGATTAACTTTCATAAAAAGAATAATTGAAGTCTTGTTGAAAAATAGTGATCCGTGTAAGCTGACTAAATTATAGTAAAATCACAGATTTGGATTGTCAATGACAATTAGTCTTACACCCCTCAAACAAGCATTTATTAGTCTCAGTATATTAAAATTGTAAAAGAGATTTTAAATAAAAACATACCTAACCGGGAAGTCGTGGCAGTTGGTTCACGTGTTACAAATCAATTCAAGCCGCATTCAGATTTGGATCTTTGTGTGATGGGAGACGATCCATTTTGAACATCCGGTAGCACCTGAAATTTGGGTTAAAAAAATTGACTAAATTACAATACATCCTGGATCAAACCCATTCGCAATGGCATGGCATTTTAAACAATGCCTGCCAGCTGGTTGATCCTGTTTATCTCCAGCAATTACAATCCACAGACGGTTACCTGCCGGAATTCAAATCGCTATTTGCAGCATTTAGTCAGCCATTGGAAGCAACCCGTTATATTTTGTTAGGTGAATCACCTTATCCTCGGGAAAAATCGGCTAATGGGTATGCGTTTTGGGATGCGGCGGTGGGGTCGTTGTGGAGTCCGACAGGGCTAAGCAAGGCCGTTAATCGTGCTACTTCCTTGCGTAATTTAATTAAAATGTTGCTGTATGCGCGAGGGGATTTGCGGGATGATTTTTCACAAGAAGCCATTTCTCGATTAGATAAATTTGGATATGTGCAAACCGCAGAGCAGTTATTTGAGCGATTAATTCAACGCGGTTTTTTGCTGTTGAATGCTTCACTGGTTTATAGTGAGGGCAATATACCGTATCATGCACGTCAATGGCGACCGTTTATGCATAGCCTATTTATTCAGCTGGCTGATTATAATCCCGCGTTGCAATTGATATTATTTGGAAAAATTGCAGCACAAGTGCATGAGGCCAGTCTATTTACAAGTCTTATTGCTGAGCACCCGTATAATATTAGCTTCATCACCAATCCTGAGGTGGTGGCCTTTTTTAAACCCTTGGATTTACTTGGATGAATACTAAAAGCACTATCGATTCAGTAGAAATTGCTAAGTTCGCACAACATGCTTCTCAGTGGTGGGATACAGAAGGACCGCTAAAAACATTGCATGACATTAATCCCGCACGTCTTGCGTATATTCAGCAATATATAAGCCTCGCCGATCAGCGCATTCTGGATGTGGGATGTGGGGGTGGTATTTTATCGGAGGCAATGGCTGCTAGTGGTGCGATTGTAACGGGGCTTGATGTTGAAGTGGATGCCATTGAATGTGCTCGTGCACATGCAGAGCAGAGCCAACTGAACATTGATTATGTGTGCCAGCCGATAGAAACGTTTGAGGCGAAGCTATTCGATAGCATCACATGCATGGAAATGCTGGAGCATGTACAAGAACCGCAATGGGTTATTCAGTATTGCGCGCGCTTATTAAAAGAGGGTGGCTATTTATTTTTATCCACGCTGAATAGAACCCCAATGGCTTATGCCACAGCTATTGTTGGGGCAGAATATATTCTGGGATTGCTTCCCCGTCAAACACATGACTTTAATAAATTTATCAAACCCAGTGAATTGGCTCATATGGTCAGAGAATCAGGGTTAGAGGTGGTTGGCATGACAGGGCTTGCTTATAATCCATTAACTCGCGAAGCCGTGTTGCAAAACTCTGTAGCCGTTAATTATCTTCTGCTTTGTCGGAAACCTTCGGTTTAGTATAACGTTGCTGATAACGATGCCAAGCATATTTGGCTTGATCTTCAGATACAATGTCCACTTCATTGCCAAACAGGTCAACGCGGGCGGCATCTTTTTTCTGACAGTTTAGGTAGGCGGGTGAAGCGCTGTAGTAATTGAGTGCTTCACGCAGTACTTTCTTACTGAAGGGTGGCGAATCCAGTCTCTCGTAAAAATCAATGATGTCGTCAAATATGCCTATCTTCAATGGCTTGATATGATTTGCTTTCTTAAAAAATGCGGCAGGAAAATTTTCTGATAACCAATCAATCGTTTGTAGCTTGATTCTTTTAATGGCGTCATTTTGTTGGTTCATATGTACATAGCTCCGTGTAGAAGAGGTGACTTGCTCTTAAATTATCATAAGTTCGATTGATGGGCAATTCACCATTTCAAAAAATAGCTATACTGTAATTAACCATTCATTAAATTATTTAGATTCTGCGTGGCATCCCTGAAATAGACATTACTTTTGTCGCTATTTCTTCAACAGAATACCGTGTTGAATTTATGAAGGGGATATTTTCATTTTTATACATCGCTTCTACCTCAGCTATTTCAATTCGGCATTGTTCTGGTGAAGAATACTGTGTGTTAGGACGACGAGCCGTTCGAATATGTTGCAGACGTTCTGGGTCAATCGTTAGTCCAAATAGTTTGCTTTTG
>CANNJI010000218.1 GCA_947504875.1 Legionellaceae bacterium | reverse complement strand
CAAAATACTTCGATATGACTGAGTTTTGGGAATGGAAAAACGAAAAAAATGCTGCTGAAACTCAAAGTAATGTGATTGCAATTAATCAGTAAAAAATTAGGGGTGAGGATAAAAATGGATCTTTACAGCAACTTTAGGACTTGATCCGTTACATAATGCTGATGCTTAAATTTTATAATTTTTTTTATTCACTATTTGGGTATTCTTGCGAACGTGATCATCCATTTTTGCTTGGCGTGATCACCTCATATGCTGTTATTTTTGCAAGTAAATAAAATTATCTCAAAGTGATCACGATGAAGCAATTTCTTTTTCTATTGAGTCCTCTGTATTGTGGATTTAGACTAAAACCAACGTGATTTATTTTTTATGCTTATCGGTCTGATGAACTATCCGATGTTCTTGAGTATGCTTATACCAATAATGAGTGGATTACACGGGTGTTATCACCATAATTAGAACAGCAAGTCATCTCCGTACGAGGTAAAATACGTATTTACATTTCCAAACGTATCACTTGATACGACGGTGTTTCATAAGGATGCGCTAGTTTTAATGCGGCAACTGCGGCGTGAATTTGCTCATCGGTACACCTAATTTCTACTTTATATTCCGGTATTTTTTCCAATGTATCCATTTCGCCAATGAATGCATGACTTCCAGATAACGGCACAAACTGCCCTTCACCTAACGTTTGCCAAGCGCAATGCGAATAATGACCAATAGTGCCAGCCCCCACTGCAAAAATAGCATTTTTTATAACATCGAGATGTGTTTTTGGTGCATTAAAATAGAGCATGTACATTGTATTGATTCCTTAAATATAAAGTTATTACTTTTCAGACAGTAATGCCATTAATTTCTCAGGCGGTCTGGCGATGATCGCTATGTCACCGCAAGTGACGATAGGGCGCTGCATTAAAATGGGTTCTTCAACCATCGCTTGTAATACTTTGTTTTCATCGGCAAGTGTCAGGTTGAGTTTTTTGAAAACAGGTTCGCCATCTCGTACGAAATCTTTTAAATCAAAATAAGATCGCAATTGAGTGATTTGTTCTAAGTTAAGTGGGGTTTTAAGATATTCAATGATGACCGGACTTACCCCATGGCTATGAAGTATTTCCAACGCTTGTCTTGATTTAGAGCATCTTGGGTTGTGATAAATTGTTACCTGGTTCATCATAGAATCCTCTCTTGCAATGTAATGATATTGTTTAAATCATTAAGCATTTCTCTTGCCGTATTTAATGGCAAGCCCATGACAAAAAATTATTTTAACATGCATGCGCAATATTCGCTCTAAAAGAATCGGCAAGTCGCTTAGGCCTTGGAAGTGACAAAAATTACTACGATCAAATGAATTTAATCATAATATTTCATTATATCGATAAAATTCCATTTTTTTAACGCGATCATGTGAAAATTATAATTCTATGCTAAAATTTAGTTATCCAACGCTATCATTTCACATGAGCATATGAAAATCAGCATGAAAAAGTCATCTATAGGTATTCTAGGAGAGGCAATTGAAGCGGAGAGGAAGCGGAGAAAGCTAACTCAAAGCCAGTTGGCTGATCTATCCGACACCAGTATCAATTTTATTAGTCAAATTGAACGAGGCAAGAAAACAGCACAAATTGGTAAGGTCATTGATGTTCTACAAATTTTAGGTATACAGCTTGTCATTGAGAAGGGTGCTGCTGGTGTGGTGAACCACAATGAATGATTACAAAGCCATCAACGAATTAGAGATTTATAAAAAAACGGAGTTTGCAGGGATTCTACGTAGAACTGAATATGGATGTGAGTTCGAACTTAATCCAGCCTTTAGAGCTCAATCAAAAGCAGCCTATTTTTCGTATTGTATCGCAAAGGATGCCGCTAAAATTGTGATGCAAGGTGATAATTTGCCTCCATTTTTTGCAGGACTTTTGCCTGAAGGCAGAAGACTTAATGCCTTGGTGGATAAGATTAAGACCTCAAAAGATGATTTATTCTCACTTTTTTCAGCTGTGGGTAGTGATTGCATTGGGGATATTTACGTGGGGAATCCCGCTAAACCAGAATTCCCCCCAGCTAAGACACTAGAAGAAGTCAACTTTTATTCATTGTTTGAAGAAACCATTGCCCCTGAGAACGCTTTATTTGATAGAAAAGCTTTAGCTGGCGTACAGGAAAAAATATCCGCATCTATGATCAGTTTTCCCTTAAAATTAACCAAAGCAGATAAAAGTTATATTTTAAAGTTAAACCCTGGCGACAAAAATAACTTAATTCAAAATGAATTTTGCTGCTTACAATTAGCGAAACACTGTGGCTTCACCGTTGCAAAAGCGAAACTGGTCTACGACAAAGATAGAAATACGGGTTTATTGGTTGAAAGATTCGATAGATACAATAAAAAAAGAATACATCAAGAGGATGCGTGTCAATTTTTAAATCGTTACCCAGCTGATAAATACCGTATAACAGTGAATCAAATTGCCGATGCTATCATGCTCATTTCGAATGCCCCACAACTTGAGATTCTAAATCTGCTCAGTCAAACTGCTTTTTCCTATCTCATGTGCAATGGTGATTTACACGCAAAAAATATCAGCCTCCATACATTAGAAGATGAAACAATTACGCTTACGCCGCTTTATGATTTAATTTCGACAGCAATCTATAGTGACTTCAATATGGCGATCAAATTGGATGGTCGAGATGATAATATCAAAAGAAAAGTTTTCATTGATTTTGCTGAGCGTTATCAGATTTCTGTTAAAGTAATGACCAATACACTGGATAAGCTGTTAAGCCGCTTTACAAAATATTATCCCGGTTTATTTACTATCGAAATGACTGATAAGCAAAAAAAATTGCTTGAGAGGATGATTACCAAGCGGATAAGCGATTTACAATAAATAAGACATAATTCACCATGAGTTAACCCACAATAGAATGACGTGGTTTAATTGATTTGGACACCCCAGTTAAGAGATAATTTGCTTAATTCTCACATTCCGCAGCGATGATCGCAAAATATTTAATTAGCTAATGACTGATTGTTTTTAAAACAAAAGTTCATAATTTATCCGATCTTTATCAGCTACACGGAACGGATCCCCTCTCCCCTCAACGAAAAATCGCTAAAATCCTGAT
>CANNJI010000217.1 GCA_947504875.1 Legionellaceae bacterium | reverse complement strand
AGGTTCTTAGGATGAATAAATCGATCAAAAAATCTAAACGATTTGTGCAGATCATTGATATTTAACAGCGATGAGTATATGCCACTATTTTCATCATTATCTGGTTGGCTGACCATAGCCGTTTTTGAATCAGGATGGGAGAGAAATTTAACTGTGTTTTTATTAATTGGATGATTGTAGAAATAATCAAAATCATTCCAATCATCAATATGTAGTAACTTTGACTGGCCTCCTGTCGCTCTTCTTTCTTCCATTTTCATAAAAAAAATCCAGTCAGGTACTTTTTTCATATAAGCCCCGTCCGTATGCATTTTAAAAGCCTCATATGGTCTCAGTAAATTCGGAACTTGT
Organism: Legionellaceae bacterium; assembly: GCA_947504875.1. Classification (GTDB taxonomy): domain Bacteria; phylum Pseudomonadota; class Gammaproteobacteria; order Legionellales; family Legionellaceae; genus CANNJI01. The sequence continues at coordinate 2,811 of CANNJI010000217.1, read as the reverse complement.
AAATCAGTATCTTTTATTGTAAATATACCATAGTGCTTGCCAGACAGAGGATCTATATTTGGAATACCTAGAAGATGAGAAATTGCTGTCGAGATTTTTATGTGAGGATCTTCATTTATATCGCAATGGTTGCAGTTTATAAGAATGGCGCTTGTTTCTCTCTCGTTTAAAACGTTTAATAAAGTATCTTTAATCTTGAAAATTTGTTCAAACTCACGAGCCATTAAAAAACGAAAATACGGGATATATTCTATGTCTCTAACGGAAATATTTCTTACTTTATCTAAATATTCATATAGATAATTATCTTCAATATTTATTGAATATATTCGTTTTAACAGATTAGTTTTTTGAAAATTGATAGGTAACTTATTCAATTGATTCACCAAACCATTTTACGAGACTTTCTTCCCCTAAGTTATCGTACACAAATGACAAAAATCGCGATAAATCAAGTTCAAAAGCTTCTATTGATGTTTGTTCTTTTTTCGTGACAGGAGAATGATGATAAAACCTTCCCAAATACTCCGTACAAAAAGAAAGATAATCTTTCGTGAAAAGCAGGAAAGTGTGCCACATATCATCGATATTTTTCATTTCAGAATGTATTCCACAAATAAAATCAAGATCCTTATTTGCAGGAAAGCACAGCTTGTCGTTTTTATGTTTAATCGATAGCCAAAAAAACTTCATTAACTCCTCAAATGCCTCATCAGGAGTAAGTTTATTTTGTGGATAGTCTCTCGCATAACGGTCTAATACATCAATATTGTTATATTCAAGTATAGTGGGAAGATTAGGAAGCATTTCAATGTCTGTTTTTATTTTTAGGCACATCCAATACAAGGGTGGCAAGATTTATGATGTTGAGATTTTTTAAAGTTTGCTAATTTTTTCTTAACAATTTTGTCGATTAAAGTTTTTTTCATTTTTATTCCCATATAAATATTATTATGACGGCTTATTTGTTCCCAAATAACTTCAACAAGTTGAGCTATTACCGCTCTTTTCTCGCCCTACGAATTATTTGATGATACGGAACACGTAGTGCTTTAGCTGCTCTTTTAACGCCTCTTCACGCACAATTACCCTTGCATGCTGGGCTTATTTTTATTGCTTTAGATTTTAGTGAAAAGTTGCGAAATTATTGGTGGTTTTCAATAACGGAGCTGGCCGAACAGCTACAATTTTGAACCATTGAAAACCGTTAAAAAATCTCTCAATGGTACCGAGAAGAGGACTCGAACCTCCACGGGGTTTCCCCCACTAGCACCTGAAGCTAGCGTGTCTACCAATTCCACCACCTCGGCAATCGCTGCTAAAGTACTCAAATTTTTGCTGCGTGTCAAATGTTATTTTAATGAATTGTAGGTTGGGCCTTGGCCCAACAATGCTGATTGTGTTCCACCATGTTGGGCCAGGGATCAGCCTACATATCAAGACGGAGCAATCATCTCTTCAGGCCGCACATACTCTGCGAATTGTTCGGCAGTCAAAAAGCCTAATTTCACAGCCGCATCTTGCAAAGATGTATTCTCATGATGCGCGGTTTTGGCAATTTTCGCGGCTTTATCATAACCAATATGCTGATTGAGAGCGGTTACCAACATCAGTGAATTTTGCAGGTAATGATCAATCATCGGTCGGTTGACCTGCATGCCTTCAACACAAAATTCCTGGAATGAAACACAGGTGTCTGCTAGCAGGTTTAGTGAGTGCAATACATTGAAAATGATCACGGGCTTGAACACATTCAATTCAAAATTACCTTGGCTGTCTGCAACGCCAACCGTGGTGTCATTGCCAATGACTTGTGCGCACACCATGGTCATGGCTTCTGCCTGAGTTGGATTCACTTTGCCGGGCATAATCGATGAGCCGGGTTCATTTTCAGGCAAAACCAATTCGCCAATGCCACATCGAGGGCCTGAAGCTAACCAACGCAAGTCATTGGCAATTTTCATCAGGGCGCAAGCCAGTGTTTTCAGTACGCTGTGTGCCATTACCAATGATTCGTGTGATGCAAGGGCTGCAAACTTGTTGGGTGCGGTCACAAATGGCAAGCCTGTGATGTCGGCAATATGTGCGGCTGATTTAACTGCAAATTGAGGGTGAGTATTTAATCCTGTGCCTACAGCAGTGCCACCTAACGCGAGTTCAAATAATTCAGGTAACATTTGGTCAATGCGCATGACGCATGCATCTAATTGAGCAACATAGCCTGAAAACTCCTGCCCTAATGTTAACGGTACGGCATCTTGCAAATGGGTGCGACCAATTTTCACTATGTCTTTATAGGCGTCCATCTTGACTGCCAAACCATTCCGTAATGTGCGGACCGCCGGAATTAATTTTTGTTTGAACGCTAACGCAGCAGCAATGTGCATCGCAGTTGGGAAGGTGTCATTGGATGATTGAGACATATTCACATCATCATTGGGGTGAATAGGGGTTTTGCTGCCCAGCGTGCCACCAGATATGGCGATCGCGCGATTGGAAATCACTTCATTGGCATTCATATTTGATTGGGTGCCGCTTCCGGTTTGCCAGACATGCAAAGGAAAATGGGCATCTAAAATACCACGGCTGACTTCATTGGCGGCCTGAATAATTAAGTCGGCTTTGGCTTGTGATAATTTACCCAGCTCAAGATTGGTGAATGCCGCCGCTTTTTTTAATATACCAAAGGCATGCGTTACTTCGCGTGGCATGAGGTCGTCACCAATATTAAAATGATGTAACGAACGCTCGGTTTGTGCACCCCAATATTTGTCGGAAGCAACTGAAATCTCGCCCATGCTATCGGTTTCT
>CANNJI010000216.1 GCA_947504875.1 Legionellaceae bacterium | reverse complement strand
GTCTTGTTGAAGCCGCCAGGAAACATTTCCAAGGTGCTACTTGGCAGAGGTGCCAAGTTCATTTGATGAGGAATATTTTAGGCTCTTGCTCAACTCGACACCGCAAGGACGTTGCAGAAAAAGCAAAACTAGTTTTACAAGCGCCCGATATAACCGACGCCAGGTGCCGTTTAAGTGCGTTTATAGAGCAGTTTGAAAAGTCAACACCAAAGGCTGTGGCCTTTCTTGAAGATGCAATGGCGGTGATGACATTGCCGGATAAATATCGTAAGCGCCTCAGAACATCGAATATGCAGGAAAGATTGAATGGAGAAGTAAAGAGGCGCACCAATGTAATACGCATTTTCCCCAATGATGACTCTGCCTTCCGGCTTATTGGAGCTCTATTGACAGAAATAAATGAGCAATGGATAACGAGACGGTATTTGGATATGGATGAATTTAATGAGTGGTTAATAGAAAACGAACAAGCTAAAACAAACGTGATTGAAATAAACAAAATGGCAAATTAAACAACTAACTCGATGGCCCGGATAAATGGCAATTGTAACCGTTCAGACCCCTGCCTAAAACTTAGTAACCTCTTAGTGCATGAGGTGATTTTTTACCACAATTCTCACAGGGCAGCGTAAGACCATAGGTACATGTATTGCAACGTTTACAGTGCCACTCGCCATCTTCACGACAAGTTCCACAGGCATCACAATGCCACATGCTATTTTCATCAATAACGTCACTCAGACAAAATGAATAGTAATACATTTCATCACAACCATGACATAAATGGCTTGTAAGAAGACGTTTTAACGACGCACTACCACACCCACAAGGTAACTCATATTTTTTATTCAAACGCAGTGCCGTCAGTGAAACCACTGTTTTTATATGAGCACGTGCGCAATCACTCAGTCGAATCGCTGCATCTATTAGGTTGAATGGGTTTTTACACTGCTGGCAGTGGCATTCAGCGGTACACGCCCGCCCTTCTTTAAGACAGGGGCAGCGTTTCGTTTTGCATGCTGATTTGCATTGACACGGGGTATTCTTGTTCATGATCGTATGTCCAGATTAAGGCCATAGAATATCATGGGCAACCGTAATTTTGGTAGCCTTTTAAGCCTGCATGATGGGTAAAGCTGGCAATTGCAATCCCTTTCTGGCGGCCAGTATTACCTGCGTCAAATAATCCCATGCCGGCGCACCACGAATTCTGCAGGTTTCAATCACGCTGGCAAGAATGGTAAATGATCGGGTTCCTTCGGCGGTTCGTGTGCCGTTACTTAAACGACGGTCAATCACCCAATGTCTTAAAATTCTTTCCGCTTCATTATTGGTCAGCGGGAGTGATGGATCATGAATTTGGCGCAGGATAGTATCCCAATCCAATAGTAATTCACGAGCAAAAGCGCGTAATTTCTTATGAGTGCTGTCGCGATTTGCGATACAGAGCGCCTTCAATGCTTCAATGTCGTTTTCAAGTTTTTTTGTCAACGTACCAATGGGTTGTTCGGGTTGTTCACGGACAGCATAAATGGCATTTTGAAACGTAGTAAATAACGCCAACATCTGAAGCCCAACATCAGCCGCTTTGGTATGATAAGACTCCGACAGACCCCGTGCTTTACGAATCAGGTGCGCCCAGCAACGAAGCCGATTGGCATACTCCCGATACACCACCCACCCATCACTCATGACAATGCCATTGAATCTTCCATTTAACAGCAATTTGCAAAAAATGCTGCGGTCGCGTTTGCCAACCATAAAAAACACGACCGTTAATGTCCTGAAAACCCAAAGCCAGCGCAGAACGCCGGCCTCTTTCCATGAGGTTTCGTCGACATAAGCAAGGGCTGCTTCTTCAAGATCACGAATCAATTCTTCCTCAAGCGGGGCAACACTACGACCGGATTCGCGAATGCTCTGATCAATGGTGCCAACACTCAGTTCAAGACGAAGAAAATGAAGTAAAAACTCACGAATCAGCTTGCGTGAGTTTCGATGGCGTTTTGATAGCAACACAATCATTGCAGCAAGACGAGGACCTACAAGGCGCCACTCAGAGAGATTGGTTTTAGGCCATGCCACATCTGGCATTGCCGCATAAGGCTCTTCCCGATTATGGTGACCACAGTCGCATTTGGTTTCAAAAAAAATGTGTTTTGTATTGGTCAACGTGATGCCCGCGTTTCCCGGTATGTGTTCAGCGATATCAATCGTGCAGAAAGCAGTCCAGGCTGCCTGCGCCTCATAATCACCAAGGCATGCATTACATGATGCACAATGGGTTCTGGCATGATATACAGTTGCTGTAATAGCCAACGCTTGTGTTCTACCATAACCTTTAGCGCCTTCCTGTTTACCAGCAACGCGCTTCACGAGTTCAGGCTTTATTGGCGGGGTTGGTGATACTTCTGGTGCTTGTATACCGATTGCATCTGGGGCCTCCGGCACGTTATCTAACGATGTATCTTCAGGCGAGAGATAATCATCATCATCGGAATGTTTAATCACAGGATCCTTGTCATCGTCCGCGTGATCTTGATCAGCTGTGTCAGCTGGATTTTGAGTATCGTCAGAAGCCCATGGAGGCATACTACCCGGTGGGCGTGAGCTGTTATTTGAATTTTGATTCAAGCGATCCATTGCTTCTTGAAGATCCTCGAGCATCCGCTCCGAGAACGACAAAAGTTGCTCTGGCGAAAGGCGAGCCAGTGTGGCTTTGTTCATCTGTTTTAAGTCGTGAGCAGTCAACTTCATGTTGTTGTAATACCAACCTCGAATATAGGTCACTATCATAACATGCCTTTTTTTGACCTCTTGAGCTCGCTTATACCGCACGAACTCCGTGTTGTGCAGCATAAAATTCAAAATTGGTCTTTTGTGATCAGCAGTGATCCGGGAGGAGTGTTATGCAGGATGTTTTAACCTGATTAAAGAAAAAGTCAAAGTAGCCTACAAAAAACCTGTCAAGACTTTTTTAATAAATTTCTTTTATGGGTGGGGGTCTGAACGGCTACAAGCTAGGTTATGAAGTTTTTGGTGTCCCTGCGAGAATTCAACCACGAGATACAACATGAGGAGGAACAGTGCGTTAGATTTAATTCTTCATTGTAGCCGTTCAGACCCCCACCCATAAAAGAAATTTATTAAAAAAGTCTTGACAGGTTTTTTG
>CANNJI010000215.1 GCA_947504875.1 Legionellaceae bacterium | reverse complement strand
TGTTTTAGATCCCGAAGCGTTTAAATCATGTTTTGTGTCCTGGGTTTTAATGAAACCCAATCGTTGAGAATAATTTGCAGGATCTGATGGTAGCCTCATCATCCGTTCTTAGTTAACTGGATAAGTTATTCTGCAACTCGCCCCATTCACCCTTGGACTTTTCACGCCATAAAATTGTCCATCCCGTAATCTCTTGCAAATGAAATTAGTGCTATGGCTAATAAAGCATTTCGCTAGGTCGGTACGTCTGCATTGGGGGAAAATATCAATTCTCGCTGAGTAATGATCAGTTCCCCATTCGGTATAGCTTGATGTGTAATATGTTGTATAGTCTTGAATTTCTAGCTTGGCATTTAAATCAAAGACCTTTATTGCGGGATTATTATGATGTGATGGGCTTACAGATGGGGTGGCAAAGGCATAAATAGGGGTGCCATCCAGTAATGAAATTTTACGAATATCATCCATGTGGGTATGTGATATGAGTAAGCTGATTTGTTGATAATGCTGATGGGTGTGATTTAGAATGCTAATAAAATCTTTTAAATAAGCCTCCTCCCATAGGGTACGGTCTTGATAATCCTTTCCTGGTGGCGTATGCATGGCTATCAATAATTGTTTTGCGTGGTGGGTGCTTAATTGCTTTTCTAACCAATGTAGCTGTTGATGAGCATCTTTATTTTGATTGGGGTATTGGCGCATATACAGGGGGATTTTCATAAACTGTATGCTGTTTAATGCTATCAGCATAATATCTTGATTACCCTGTAGCACATAACTTGAATAATACCCCCCATCTTGCATGTGTGTTCCATCAATAATCAATCCTTTACAATAGATGCAAGCACCTTGCCAATCATTTGCTAGGGTAAGCGGTGTTCTGCCTTTCCAAGAAAAAGGCAGCGAATTGCCTTGGAGAGAATCATTATTACCAGTAATATAAAACATTGGTTTATGGCTTTTATTCGCCAGATACAAATCATGAAAGACCGTCCTTATATGATCTTGTTTTTTTTTCGAGCAGAATACCGCGTGGGCAGGTAGGTCCCCTAATGTTAGTACAAAATCAACTTTTTTTACAAGCTGGCTAAATTTATTTAATGCTTTCTCGAGCAATATTTGGTTTGTATCCGTTCCATCTTTAGTGACAATGTCTTTTCCATAATGTATGTCGGAAATGCTTAAAAAACAGACATTAGCGTAGGTGGGGGTGATAATTAAACAAAGGATTAGAAGAACATTTTGCATAGGGGCACATGAAGTTTGAGGAGCATTTAACAAAATAATTAATATGCCCAATGTCTGTCAAGTTTTTTTAAATATAAGTATTATGTTCGCCCTTGAGGTAGGCCCGAAGCTAAAGATCGTGCTGTGAAGTGCCAAAATCGAACGATTTTTACTGATGAAATGAGCTAGAACCTGGTCCTTGTTAACGGCGGATCAAAACAGCGGATATATGGCGCAGGCTTAAATTGATCGAGGTTAAAGCATAACGCCCACCTTGGTCGAACTTCTGCCAAGACTACCGGCTTCAACTAAAACGGTGGTTCCTCCCTGAATACATCCGCGTTTTTGCATAGTGCGAGTGTGTACGCATCCATTTGGCCCCCTCACAACTCAGAGGAAACTTGTTTTCGGAAACCGATTATTCATGTTAGTCTTAGACAGGACGTTATAAAGAAGCGCAAAGGAAGATAGTTCATGCATGTTGGAAAACAATTCTCATTTATAGCCTATCTTGCGTGGACAAAACGCGAGCTATTCGTGTTGTTTTTGTTTTCACTGATTCCGACGGTATCCTACTCTTTATTCCATGTAAAATTTCTCGGGTTCCCTCTTTTTGTTGCTACCATTATGGGCACAACCGTTGCATTTGTGATTTCGTTTAAAAACAATGCTGCTTATGCGCGACTTTATGAAGCTCAAAAGCTTTATGCCGAAATTCAATCGCTAAGTACCTACTTTGGTTTGCAGCTAAAATGCCTGTTTAATTCAGAAAACCGGGAAAAGATAGATCCTTATATTCCCAGATTAATCAATCAGCATGTTGCCTGGTTAACAGTGTTGCGATACGAGCTTCGAAAAGAAAAAGTATGGGAAAATCTCAAAGAAGGGGGAAACCGGGATTTTTCGAAGTTTTTTAGAATTTTTGAAAATGAAATAAGCCTTGAGGCGGCAATACAGCCTTATCTACCCCAGAACAACATTTTAGTTTTGATGTCGAAACTAAATCCGGCCACATATTGTTTGCAACTTCAAATTGAGTGTATGAAGGAAATTTTTGATAAGGATTTGATTAGTCTTAAAAGTTTTGACGAATTACTGCTTCTGATCAATGGGTTTAACGTTGCTCAAACCAATTGCTTCAGGATTAAAAACTCACCCTACCCGAGAAATTTTTATTCGATAACGAAGTACTTTTTAATAGGTTTTATGATTGTTTTACCTTATTCCCTGGTTGGGGAGCTGGATAAAATCGGTCGTGTCTGGCTTACGATTCCCGTTAGTGTACTCATCAGCTGGATGTTTGTTTGTCTGGAAAAGGTGGGTCAAAATACAACCAATCCATTTGAGGGGGGGGTTAATGATGTACCTATTACAACTATTTCAAGAGAAATTGAAATTGAATTGAAACAAATGTTGGACCAATCGGATATTCCGGAAGAATTGAAACCAATAAATGAAATTCTGTTGTAACCCGGATTCCGCACCTGATTTGAACAGGGCAGTTAATCTAGCATGAGAACATTCCTCATGCTTGATTATTCAAGCCGCTCCAAATAGACTGGTAGCTGTGATTCACTTGGTTCTAAAAAATGCCGAATATGCGAATTTATCTATTATGTCTATTCCCGTTGATTAACCCGCTGGCTTTTGCAACGGGCTATCAAATATTCCCCACACTGGCTTATGACAATCCGGCTACACTCAATACAACGTCAAAAATGTCTGCGATCCTTGGAGCAACTGATATTGGCGTTGGGATGAAGTACTCCGGCTCTGTTGGGAACAACATCGGCACGGCTGAGAGTAACACAAATATTGTATTACCTTATTTGCGCCTTGCTTACCGGATAGATCCCAAATGGGTTACCTCGTTTGATATATCACATCCCTTGCTTTCAAATATTACTTTTCCATCAACATCAATTGTTAGCCCTGTAGCCATCGA
>CANNJI010000214.1 GCA_947504875.1 Legionellaceae bacterium | reverse complement strand
CAGTGAAACAAGATGAGTCATTGAACGACCCAACCGATCCAGTCGCCATACAATGAGCACGTCGTCTTGTTGTAATGATTCCATGCAACGGGTTAACCCTGGTCTTTCTGATTCTGCTCCGGAGATTTTATCAACAAAAATATTCGATCGTTCGCAGCCAGTTTGCAGTAGGGCATCGATTTGGAGATCTAAATTTTGGTCATGTGTGCTTACCCGCGCATAACCAATAAATTTTTGTGATGTGGTTTGCATAATTTCTTATTAACATTGATTTTTGATGAGTTTATACTATTTTGAAATTAAGACAAGTATTTAATACAAAGTAGGTCTTACGCAGCAAGGGGTTATCTTTCTTGATTATCGTGTCTTGAAAAACGGTGGTTTATTGAGACGTTGACAAGTACCTATTTCGCGGGTACAATTAAGCATGTGTACTAAATAATAAGTACGAATTTATTTGTGGATATTTATACGGTCATTATTAGCCAGAAAACTAAGGATGAATTAAAAAGAGTACCTATTTATATTGCGAAAAAACTTGAATCATGGTTGGATGCAGTTTCACATGATGGCTTAATGGAAGTAAGAAAAATAAAGGGCTATCACGATGAGCCACTAAAAGGCCCTAGGGTAGGGCGGCGATCTATACGGCTTAACAGGGCGTATAGAGCGATTTATGAAATCAGAAAAGATGGCGCAACAGAATTGGTTAATGTTGAGGAGGTAAATAAGCATGATTACTAAAAAATCACAAGAATCACTGGATTACATTGCTTCATTGACAGGTAGTAAGTTGACTCTGGGTAATTTGTTGCTTGCTATTCGGCAATGTGAAGAAATGTCACAAGTTGATTTTGCAAAACAATTGGGAGTTTCTCGACAAAATTTGTGTGATATTGAGCATTGCCGACGATTTGTGAGCCCAAAAATGGCTGCCGAGTATGCTGATAAACTGGGATACTCTAAAAATCAGTTTGTTCGTCTTTGTTTACAAGATTTGCTTGATCGAGATCAATTGCGCATGACAGTTGATATTCAAGAAGCTGCTTAAGCCTGGTTAATTCTGGTTCTGTCGCAAAAAGTCTAACCACTGACTAGAATTAGATCATCACGGGCTGAGCCAGGAAGTGTAATATAATAAGCGAGTTTATGGGTATTGGTGTATACTGGGTGCTAACGTACAAACGACACAGGGAGTGTACGTACGGTGGTGTGAGCGGTCGTGGCCGCGAGGCTCCTCCGACTCGATCATATACTTTTTTGAACCATCCCCATTATAGTAAACATTTACGAACTTGTACGAACTGAATTTAGCTGATAATCTTGTGTTTAATGGGATTTCTGAACTTCGGCGGATGTGGATGAACTTGAGTAAGGCGGAGTACCGGGTAGCCACATCACACGTGTCTTCTATCATAAATACTCATTACGGCAACCTCTTTATGGGGCACTGTTGTGGAACTTACAAAGTGTAACACACAATAAATCACCAATCCCAACTAGCTTACAAAATGGAAAAAAGAGCTATAAAGCCCAACAAAAGGAAGTGTTAAATGATGAAAATAGTTACAAAGATAGTTTTATCCTCCACAATAATTTTAATAATTAATACAAGTCACGCAGGGCTTTTTGGCAACACAGCGCACAGCCGTGCCAATTGTTTGACGTTTAATGAGTCAGTAACATGGAATGCTAAGGAGTCTCATTGGTGGCGCGTAAAATCATTACATACCTCGGCTAAAGGCGCTCAGCACATGATAGATACCTTTATGGCTTATACTTGGCGAGCAGCGGCTTTTCATTCTGGTGAATCAAATAGAGATTTACATGACCCATGGACAGCGCAAGGATATCATTTTTATATGGGCGATAATGGCAAAGAAATATACGATGCTTATACTATTTCAACCGATTGCAGCGCTTATGATGGATGGTGGGGTTGAAAAAACAGTCATGAATTTAATCAACTCGTAATTTAAATAGCGCAACAGATATAAGGACGCCTGAATATGAACATATTAGCAATTTTACCAATTATTCTATTAGCAACTACAGCAATTGCTGCAGAGAGTGCGGATCTGGAGCAAATTGGCACCTTAGAGCAAGGTAAAGAAAGTTATAAAAGAGCACTTGAATGGGCCAAAGAGCACCCGGGCGAGGCTCCACCATTAACCCCAGAAGAAGATTATGCAATTTTTGGTAAAGATGGACTTCCGCGTCCTGGCGGTGGCGTACATATAATGCCAGCTAATAAGATGCATTATAATCAGCATCAAGTGATGAGCATTAAAGCCAATGCAAATGCCATAAATAGCAAAGGATATATTGAAAAATATAATCAAAGTGCTACAAATTTATTGATGTTTCACCAAATAGCAAATGCAGATTTTTCCAAAAATCATGATCTAAATCCACAAAGCACCCATTTGCGCCACAACTATACTGACTTAAAAATGGCATATGACTACCAAAGAGTACCAAGCGTAGTTGTTAAAGAAGTTATTGGTTTTGCTCCTGAAAGTACGTTTATAGATCGCGGATGGACAGGTGCAGTAGAATTTTTTAAACCTCAGGATTTAGATGGTATTTGCTCGTATCACGAGGTGAATATCGGATTAACGGGAAGTTCCGCTAATTTTGCAAAAGAGATTGTTAGCAATCAAGTTAATGATAAAGTATCCATAATTGAAGTCTCTGGAAATGATGCTTCGGGATATGGTTATAATGTTGAATGGTGGGATAACAATTTTAGACATGTTTTAGAATGTGCATCAAAATCTTTTAAACCAGGCATCAAACAACAAGCAATTGCATTAGCTGTAAATATTGATAATCGATAGAAATCATGGCTCTTCGGAAGTGTAATATAAAAAGCGATTTTATTGTGCAGAAATAGCATTCAGGCTCTTCTGCGCATCTGTAGGTGGTGGAACCCGCTCTGGATAAGGGTTAGAATGCGGCATCTAAATTAAAATGTCGCGGAAATAATGAGCCAAATCACCCTTCCATTGGATATAAGCTCTGTTCATAGTTCTCACGAGTTATCTTCAAGACCGTTAGAAAAATCAATAATCGATGCAAAAAAGTCACTATCAACGACATCGTCGGTTACACCATTGACGTGAATTAACACAGGCCGACAAGAATACCCCTTAGCATATTTTAGCGCATCTATTT
>CANNJI010000213.1 GCA_947504875.1 Legionellaceae bacterium | reverse complement strand
GTTCCGCTTACTCGACAAAGACAATGCTGATTTTGAACCATCCCTAAAAATGGACTATTTTTCCTGTTCCTGGAACAATAAAATTTTCAACCCTGTTTTGATAAGCTGGTGGTTTTGACGCTTTGAATAACGAAGGCGCGCTGTGTGATTTTTGCAATCTAGGTTTATTAGTGACCTCTCTCATTTCTGCAGTCCGTGTGTTGATTGGAGTTTGGTTTGAACGAATGGGTTCTTCATGACATGTTATTGATGGTACAAATGAAATACTGTTATCAACAGCGTTTTTATGGGCAATACACCCCAAATCCATCAATACAAGTATTTCTTGCGTTGTAGCGGTAGTTGAATCACCACCATTATATTGTGATGTGTAGTTGTATCCTTCAGTGCGAGTTTCCAAGATTAACTGTTCTATAAACTTGGATGCATCTTGAGATAACAGCGCCGCCTCAATAGCAGGAAAATGCTGCTCAATGAGCTGAAACGTGTAGCCAAGGTGCGCCGCAACTTGTAACCAAGCTCGGTTAAGTCCCCAGGAAAAATGTGTGCTCATTGGATTGAAATAAACACCTTTCCCTGTCGGTTGTGCTATGGTTGCATCAACCGCACGAGCCGTGCCTAACCACGCCACTTTTTCGTGCGGATGAAGTTCCGCATGTAGGAGCAATTTAATAATTTCAATATGCAGGGATTCATTATCGCAAGATAGGAGACTTTCCGGGTTGTTCAACGGCATTACTTCACGCATTCTTTTTCCTGCAATTTTTTTCATCCGAATCGTTGATTCAGTTGCGCGGTGAATATCTTTGAGTCGTTGGATGGCGAGGTAACCTATTTCGCTCACAACTGGCAATTTTTCTTCGTCAATGGATTGAATAAATTGTTCATTATTGGTTAAAAACAAATGCGCTAATGAGTTATGCTTACGTTCATTAAAATTTACCAGTTGACTAAAAACACCTAATTTGGGACGCATTTTGTACCAAATGTTGGATCCTGGATTTTTTAAGTTTTCAAAGATGGGCTCATGACCCAATGTAAATAGGCCACCATTAGCCGATTTGTACTTATTTATATGCGAAGACAAATAAATATCAGAAACGTGATTTGATACTCGTGAGCATTGCCTGGTTATATTTAATGCTCTTACTTCTGCATCATTGATTTGACTTTGTAGCTTGGCCGTTCTTTTTCTGGTGCATTCAATGTCCTGTGTCAGCTTGGCTAGTCGCTTATTAAAAAAAGAATGATGATGATCATTATTATTGGTGATGTTTTTATCTATCAAAGCCAATTTAGCCTTTATTTGTTGAACAAACACTAATGGGGACCCATGCTGATTGGATGCAACGTCATTTTGAAACAAAGTCAATTTTTTTTGGACTATCTCCAGCTGCTTCATTTCTTGAATCCATTTCCCGTGGCGGCTCTGTTTATGCATTTCAACCCCTTGTTTAGCCAATGCTTACTTAATCACTGGTTTTATTTTCCAGCCTATACGGTTAGCGACAGTAACGTCCATATTATTTCCTGTTTTTTTGCAGGCTGGATGCACCGAGGTGTGCTCGTAAAGCCCGTCATATTCTACAGCAACCCGATGCAACAGATAAGGCCTTAAACCGTCATTTTAGGAAAATCGTCCATATCAAATGGTATCGGTGTAAAACTATTGTTTTGTCTAATGTTTGCAGAGCTCTCTGGTGCAAAAAATTGACCTCTCGTAACACCCATCGCTGATGGTGATGCCGAATTGCTACCATCCCAGCTATGGGATCGCGATCGTCTCATATCAGTAGGCGAATGCATTCTAGATCTGGATGGACTATGGATTTCATGGGTTGATGATTTCGAAATTAAGATGCTTTGTTCCTGATTTTTGGTGACCTTGCAACCCAGATCCATGAGTACTAATATTTCTTGTGTTGTAGCGGTTGGTCCGTCATTACCATTGTATTGCGATGTATTGTCTTCTCCTTCTTCACGCATTGCTAGTAGTAATCGAAGCACAAAAGCTGATGGATCTTGAGATAATAATGCGCTTTCAATCATTGGAAAATGCTGCTCTATAAGCTTACAGGTGTAGCCAAGATATATTGCTGCCTGTAACCAGTATCGATTGAGCTGCCAACTCCATTTACCATCATCACAATTGAGATAGGTTCCCTTTCCAGGTTGATCATGGAGTATTTTATTGACAACACGAGCCGAACCCAGCCAGAATATTTTATTATCAGGATGTAACTGACTATGAAGAACCAACTTGTTGATTTCAATGCCAAGGGTTGGGAAATCACATTTCAATAAATTTTCTGATGTTTTAATATCCATTGCGTTCCTGATAGCTTTACCTGCTATAGTACGCATATTGCTTGGGAATGGTTCTTGTAAACCGGGTTGTTTTAGATATTGAATCTCTTGTAATCGTTGAAGAATTAAGTATCCGATCTCTCCCTCTATAGGCAGGAGGCCGTCTTTAATCGCTAGAGTAAACGTTTGGTTATCACTTAATAATAAGAATGCTAACGTATTGTGCTTATATTTCATGAAAGCTTGTGAGTCTAAACTCAAAAGATCTGAATCTTTTGGGCGAAGACTACCCCACACCCTGCCGCTTGCATTCCTATTGGTGTCAAAAATGGACATATCATTATCATGTCCTGTGAAAATATTTAATTTACTCAGTTCTACTGATGTTTTTGAAGAATAGTCTTGAGCAATATCACGGTTGATCTTTTCACATCGCGCTGTTATTTTTTTTGCTGTTGCTTCAGCGGTGTTGATTAATACGGTAAGTTTTGCAATATCTTGCTGATATTCTTCGATATCCAATTCTAGTTTTTTAATACGGAAGTCAAAATAATGAGGACGGTTTTCATCCTTTATTTTTTGAAGAATAATCGCTACTTTATAATCCAGATAGTTTACAAAAAGTTGCGGGGACACACTCTTTATTGAAGCAACGTCAAGTTTAAATCGCTCTAATTTTTTTTTAATCGTATCTAATTCGTGTAATTCTTGCGCCCACTTACCTTTCAACTTACTTTTCATAAATAAGATCCAATTACAAAACAAGTGTTGCTCGCATTATACACACTTTAACAAAGAAAAACACTTTTATTCTTATCTAATTCCAGTCACCTCGTTGCTGGCCTCATAACGACCTAATTGGTAGGGCGCGCTCATTAC
>CANNJI010000212.1 GCA_947504875.1 Legionellaceae bacterium | reverse complement strand
TTCTCAACAATATAAAATATGTAGTGCCCCAAAACAAGTTTTGTCGCCAGCAACTAATTGAATTTAAATAAATTATTTCATTTGACGATCAAAGATGGGTATCGATGTCGTATCGTACGGCATAGCAGATTGCCCATATTGTTTCGATGGGCACGATATGTTGGCTGGCTAACACGTCAAACTGCTTGTTCAACGCATGTGAGACATCCAATAAAGCAATTCGCTGGTATTTGAGTGATGAGACGATAGCATCAATACGATGGGGATGCTTGAGTGCAAGAGCCTCCATCTCAGTGACAATAAAATCATACAGCTCAGTACGAGCTTCAGGCGGAAGACCTGCCAATTGAAGTACATCATATTGCATCCAGCTGGAGAGGAGTTTAAACATGTTACATGTTTCCTCTCGCATGTTGAGATCAATCAGAGCGGTGTTCCAATCATCCTTTAGCGTTTGTTTTTTCTCTTCATTACGAGCCTTATCAGCGCGCTTAAGCAGCTTCAATGCTGCGGTCACAGCAGACGCTTCTTTGTTGCTGAGAAACTTGCCGCAGTCCTTTAAATCCATGATGATATGAAAATGATCGTGTCGAATGACGGTCTTTGGTAATACCTCTTCAAAGCCTTTAATAAGTCCTTTGGCACTATCAATAATCGATATTTCTGGCCCAAATCCTTGCTCTATCAGATCCAAAAGATGAACGCCCCAGGTTTCATAATCCCGGCAATCCTCTTTAACCAGCAAGGCACAAAACCGTGAGGGAATATCAACCGTTGCCAGTATTGGGCTTCCCCAATGAAACAATTCATCAGATGCGCTGTCTTTAATTAGGCTCAAATCATACGCTTTGTTAATGGGATCTGCTTTGACAGCAGCATCATCTAGGATATTAAAAACAGTGCCCAATGATAATGAATAGTCGTACATGGTTTCCAGATAAAACATGATGTTCCTGTAACTAGATTCACAAATTAGGCGTAATGAAATCACGGTTTGATCAATGAATGATTTGGTTACAGGAATATAAAACAGCACCTCTTCATCGTCTTTTTCAAAGGCTTTATTTGCGGCATCTAGTGCTTTGTCTTGTTGCTTGTAAACGGTGGTTCGACTGCAATTGAATTGTTTTGAAAGCGCGGAAACCGTTTGTTGGCGGCGGATGGCCTGTAATGCGATGTCGAGTTTTGTCGGTCCTGGAATACGCTTGCCGTGGCTCTTTTTGTGAGCAGTTATCATCATGATCCTTTTTTGTTTTAGACGATAAACTATGTATCATAAACCAATTCGTTGGTCGATGACTGCTCTCAAAAATAGCTACGAAAAACAGGGCGAGTGTTCACTGGTATTGAACCATGCCAAAAATCTAGCATATAGGTCAATAGGTCAATAGGTCAATAGGTCAATAGGTCAATAGGTAGCCTCTTCCAATTCAAAATGAGCCTGAAATAGAAGGCTCTTTCCAATACAAATGAGCCTGAAATAACCTAAAAAAGGGCTATTCTAGCAGAGGTCGTCCAAAATGAAAGGACGATGATCACAATGAACGATACAAAGCTGGATAGCGCTGAAGCTATCAAAGCATTTTTGGGTAGCGCTGACAAGCTTGAGTTTCAAGTGACAAAGGAAAAGCGCTATGAATGGATAGCAGGCACACTAAAACGCACAAACTACTTTAAACTGAGCAAGAAGGATAAAGGGCCAGTTCGTGAATATATGGAGCGAATGACAGGTTACTCCTGGTCCCAATTAAAACGTCTGATTGTGCAATACAGAGAAAAGCGGTGGATAGGTCGCACAGCCTCTAATCGCCATACGTTTGCGATGCATTATACCCATAGCGATGTTTTATTATTGGCAAAGACTGACGAAGCCCATCAAACATTAAGTGGTCCTGCGACCAAAAAATTATTTGAAAGAGCTTATCAGGTATATGGTGATCCAGCCTATGAACGCCTTGCATATATCTCTGTTTCTCACCTCTATAACTTACGCAAAGGTACATTTTATCAACGGCAACGCCGCCACTTTACCAAAACACAAAAATCAGCGGTTCAAATAGGAATACGGCGCAAACCAAACCCACAGGGACAACCTGGTTATATACGGATTGATACAGTTCACCAAGGAGATCAGGACAAACAAAAAGGGGTTTATCATATTAATGCGGTTGATGAGGTGACTCAATTTGAGGTTATTTGCAGCGTAGAAAAGATCAGTGAAAATTACTTAATACCCGTTTTAGAAGAATTATTAGCAGCATTCCCTTTTGTGATTCTTGGTTTTCATTCAGATAATGGCAGCGAATACATCAATAATGTAGTCGCTAAGCTACTGAATAAACTCAATATTGAAATGACAAAATCACGAGCACGGCATTCTAATGACAATGCATTGGCAGAGTCTAAGAATGGCGCTATTGTTCGGAAATACTTGGGTTATATGCATATCGCTCAAAAATGGGCGCCACTTATTAATGAGTTTAATCGTACTCATTTAACACCTTATTTAAACTTCCATCGCCCCTGTTATTTTGCTGAAATAAAGGTTGATCCGAAAGGAAAGGAGAAAAAAACATATCCCTATCGTTGCATGATGACCCCGTATGAAAAATTAAAATCATTGCCCAATGCAGAACACTATTTAAAGGAGGGAGTGCGCTTTGAAGAACTTGATGTACAGATGATGGCAATGACCGATCTACAGGCCGCTAAAGCGTTGAAGAAAGCACAGTCAGAATTATTTAAGCAAATATTTAATGACCCATCATAATAAATTTTTTAAAGAAAAAACTAAACCCTCAAACAACGCTAATGAAGAATGTGGATGACCCTTCGGGATGTGTGGACAAAGGCATGGACGAAATATTGAAAACAAAAAAACGTTTCCAACATTATCGACCACACCCTTGACCACACTTCACCCACATTCATTTAATTAGACTACAATAACAATTAATGATATTATTTTATACAATAAAGAAAAAACAAAACCACTCTAAATTAACTACGACCTCGGTACTATTTCAGGCTCATTCTTACATTGGAAAATACTCAACAACGACCACCTTTGAAAAGAATCGCCTATGAAATGGCTGCTTTATCTCCCATGGCTCAGGAATTTTACTCACATAATAAGCGTGTCTCAAATGCTAAACTGAAGGGGGAGCTCAATATACAATTAACCTATCCAACCTATAGAGAAG
>CANNJI010000211.1 GCA_947504875.1 Legionellaceae bacterium | reverse complement strand
CTAACTCACCTTACGCACGGACTCATTAACAGGCCATGTTTTTTAACTCCTGCATGGCGATCTGATTTGCCCGAACAATCAATTTATATTTAATACTCACGTTACGCAGTATCTTAATGCCGTCATCCCGGGATTTAGTGCGACTTGGCGAACGCAGTGAGCATAGTCGCAGTTAATGCCCGGGATCTATTCATCAACCAGCAAAGTGCCACTTTGAAAAATGGATCCCGGACATTAAGGACTGCTAAGGTTCGCAAGCTCACCAAGCAGCCCTAAATTCCGGGACGACATTTCATTGGGGGCATGACGCCGCGTAACGTGAATTACTAAGGTTTCACTTGGCTTTTCAAGGAAAACCTTAGTGGCTTAAACCCAATCATCCTCTACAGTTATATTACGTATTTATACTTCTAAGGAAATTAATCATGGGTACGATATTACTAATTTTACTGATATTAATGCTCGTAGGTGGCTTGCCACACTGGGGCTATAGTAGAGGCTGGGGATATGGTCCAACAGGCCTAATTGGAACAATTTTAGTGATTTATTTAGTCTTAGTGCTCCTAGGTCAAGTCTCGATTGGTTTTCACTAAATAATCTAACGCGATGTTCGTATTGTTCAGTGAAAAGCCGAGCATCGCGTAAAATTAATAACTTGTTATCGATTCAGTACTTTTAAAAGTAAATCAGAAGGAGACGATTGAGTACCCTCTATTTGGGAAGATGAAACTGCTTCTTTACGTACATACATATATAAAAAAAGCAATGGAAAAGAATATGTTGGCTTGCGGGCTATTCGATGTTATAGAAAGTTTAAACGCCTCGTGTCACTGGTCTTGAACTCCTCTTGATTTACGTTTTTTTCGGTTGTGCATCAATGGGAACACGCCCATCAGAATACCACCTACACCAGCCACAAGCGTTACGGTATCGAATCCAGGAATACTGCAGAGCGCAATAAAAATAAGAAAAACTGCGCTCACGATAGGCCAACATAAAAAGCAGATGAATTCAAAAACAGTGGTCCATCGTAACCGATAATACCAAGCCCAGGCAAAGCCAGTTAAACTGTAAAAAAAAGCAATTTGAAAACTTACCGCATTCACTGCGACTTTCATTAAATGGTTCGCATTGTATGAGCATGCGCTCAATAATAAAAAACACACACTGATACCCCAAATGACTAAATTGGCTACCCAAGGCGTATTCCAAGATGAATGCAATTTGGCGTAACGTTGATGTAACACACCATCTCGCCCTTGCGCAAATAATGTTCGTGTAAATTGCAACATACTGGTTTCGATGGTTCCAATTGTACTCAATATCACAGCAAATACAGCTAAATAACTCCAAGGTCTAGGAAAAAGAACGTCAGCGACGGCGAACACAATGTTACTGTTTGCCTTCTGCAGATCAACATCACTCATGACATTTAACACGATCAACATAAACATTGAAAATAAACCTGCAAGGATTAACACCGCCCAAAATGCACCCCAACCAGGCGTATGTCGTGCGTTTTTTGTTTCTTCATTTAAATTAAATGTAACATCCCAGCCGGCATATAAAAACACTGCAATTAAAGCGCCATTGATAAATTCACGCCAACTAAAATGGGTCATATTAAGCATACCCCATGACAATTGATGTGCAGAATGATGCATCATATGCAGAGAGCCTGCGGTGATAATTGCAAGTAACACCGTAAGTTCAACCAGCATCATTGCAATTTGCACATAACTGGCTATTTTAATGCCTTTGCAAGTAATCAATGCAATTAAGGTAATCCAGACAATAGCCATGCATGAGACCCATGGCATACTATCCATAACCTGTGGCAAAACCAATAATAACGTTGAATTAGCTACAGGAACTGCTCCTGTAGCCACAAACAGTGCTGATGCAACAAGTACCGCCCAACCCGTAAAAAAACCAACTGTTGGGCCAAATATTTCAGTAACCCAAGCATACGAGGCTCCTGTGTGGGTGTATTTTTTATTAAGCTGAATAAATGCAAGCGTGATCCCGAACATGAACAGTGCAGAATACAACATGATGGCTGGTGCAAATGAATGAACCGCAGAAATGAGTGCAACCGTCGCTGCCGATAAACTAAAAGCGGGAGCAGAACCCGCTAGACCCATGATGATAGCATCCATGAGACCCAGCGAATTGCTCTCCAATTTTGGTTTCATTAATCCATCCTTTGATGATGTACTGCTTCTTTATTTGATACGCTAAATCAGCTCAATGAGCAACTGCGAAATCTATTGGTTTTGGTTGTAGATATCATCGAGTGCCTTATCACCGACATCTTGTTTTGATGTTTTTTTAGAAGGTACTTTAGTTGCTGCTGAAGCTTTTGCTGGTGCTGAAGCTTTTGCTGTTGCTGTCGCTGCTGCTTTTGCTGTTGCTGTCGCTGCTGCTGTTGCTGTCGCTGCTGCTGTTGCTGCTGCTGGCGCTGTTGCTGCTGCTGCTGGTGCAGTATCAGCTTGCAAAGGTGTTGTACTTATCATCAATGGCAGCGAAATCCCAAACAGTACCGCTAATTTGGCGGGATTCAGTTTAATCGTCATGATTATTCTCCACTTTATCTTCTTGCTATATTGTATATATAGTACACATATTATAAGTATTCAAGTCAGATATAAGGTTTTGTGTAACTCTCCACGTCTTTCCGAGCACAGCGAGGAATCTTCTACGATGAGGCACTGTGACGCTAATGTCAGAATAAAAAAACATCTTGTAAAGAACTGGTCTATATTTAATTTATAGCAAGATGTTCAAGGTTTAAATACATTTGGGGTAATCATGACGATAACATCTAAACTTATGCTGTCAGAAGAGCGCTACCGGCGGTTGTTTGAGACCGCACAGGATGGTATTTTACTCTTGGATGCGAGTACAGGGATGATCATTGATGCTAACCCCTTTATGTATAAATTAACAGGATACTCTATAGAAGAGCTTTTGAATAAGGCCATATGGGATCTGGGTTTTTTTAAAAATGTTGCGGAAAATAAAGTTAATTTTTTGGAATTACAGACGAAAGGATATGTACGTTATGAAAATCTTCCCATCGAAACTAAAAGTGGAGTGAGTTTCCGGTGAGGCCGGTGTGATCTGTTAATTTTTTCCTGATAAAGTCCCTGCTGTTATCAATCATCAATTAGCAGGAGAATTATCATGTCCCAAAACAATATTACCTCAATTAGCCAATTCCAGCAAAAATCGACTGAGGTTAT
>CANNJI010000210.1 GCA_947504875.1 Legionellaceae bacterium | reverse complement strand
CGAATTGTTCTTTATTTGGGCTTTTCTAAAATCTTTCAGGTGAAATGAGATTTAGGGTTTAGTATTAGCCTGCGCCATTTATTAGCGGGTTATTATCCCTGTCTACAGGTGTCGACTCATCAATGAGTCAAACGATATGACTGGAAAATTCGTATTGTTGTTCAGATTAAGGTATTCGCGAAATGACATGCCGGGTAAATGAAACCATTTGGCACGTCGCGACAGATCATAGCCGCCTTTCACAAGTTCCAAACTGGAGCTTCCGGAAAATACGATGTACAGATCAGGAAAACCATCATACAAATTTTTAAGTTCCTGGCTCCAGTTTGAGTACTTATGGATTTCATCAATAAAAAACGTTTTAATGTTTTCTGTTTGAACAAGTGTAACAACGAATTCATACAGCGTGTGTTGTGTAAAATAGATATGATCAGCGGAGACGTAAAAGACGTCTTGCAATTGAAAATGAGTTTTAATAAATTGCAACATCAAGGTTGTTTTCCCGACCCCGCGAGGTCCAACCAACCCGGTTAGTCGATCACGCAAATTAAATGAGTCAAATAGAAATCGATGTTGTTTGAGCTCAGTGCGTGCGATTAATTGATGAAAAATGAGAGTTAATGTGCTTATCATCTAAGACTCCGGTCTTGAAAAATAGTAAAAAATTAGGATTGCAGTCTTAATTATAGAGGGTTATGTGTAACGGGTCAATATGCTTTTTTCACCAGCACGCATGTCCTTATTTAATTATTATCAAGGGATCAATCGACTCTGACCCCATTGGTTCTAACTCAACACCACGTCATCCTGAACCCGAGCGCAGCGAGGGTGAGAGATCTCCTGTCTGGTGGCACGTGTAAAATAAAAATAATGAAAAATACACTTGAAAAGCAAAAGGCAAGACGCGACCCTCCGGCCCCGACCCTGGCACGACCCCCAGGCATCTTCTTAAGCGGCCAGCGTAATTTCAGCATGAATTTTTGTAAATGGAACCGATAATCCATCGTGATGACTAATGAGCGCATTTTTTTTAAGCAGTGCTACATCATCATAAACATTTTTATATTGGCGGTTTAATTGCTTAGCCAGCTCATAAATACTGATCCCTGGGTGCGCTTGCAACTGGCGTAATAATTCTAAACGTTTCTTGGATAGTAGTTTTAGCAAAGTGTTCACATCAGTAAAATAAATCGTTTCATCATGTGATGCAGGGCAAATTTCTTTTGCGGCTTTTTTCCATGTATCAATGAAGACCTGATTTAGATCATCAAGATTTCCTGTCGTAATGTGTAATTCTTTATTTTTCATGATCGCCTCGTTCTTTTTTAATATCATTTGAAAAATCAGCCATTAATTGCTCAACTGTTGTAAATGAATACGGTTCTTCATGTTCACGGTAGTGCCGATGATCTCCTTTACCATGTTCGTTATCGTAACCGATAATTCTTTGGCCATCATAACCATAGAAAAGACTGTATTTTAACCCATGAGCTCTTTCAATGGTTCTCACAGGCAATTGCCAAATGGTTTGCTCGACAATCGCACCATCATTGAAGACCAATTTCTGTTTTAGTACTAATTTAGCTTTGCCCATACAGATCATTATATACCATATGTTTAAATATAACATATGGTATCATAAGCGTTTGAAACAAAAAACAGTTTTTGCGAGCCACGCATAGCTTAAAAATCAATGAAGTTTGCTTCGATAAATCAAAAATGCACGGGGCACGATCTTACTTCTAGCCTTTTTTGTTTCAAATTTCATTAATTGACTCTGACAACATCTATGTTCACTGTACGCTGAATAATGTAGCACTATCGGGAGCCGGATGCGGGAAAGCCGCACGTCCGGTTCTGAGAAGGGTTTGGTCGGAGCAATCTGGCCATTCTACTTCACCAAGCTTCTTTAGCCCGTGATTGCGAGCGATAGCGCGGCAATGGATTCTGGGCTGCTTCGCGGTGCTCGCAAAGACGGCTTTTTTCCTTAACTTAGTGCCATTCAACGCTGACTCTATTGGTTTTAAAGCAAAAGGCAAGACGCGACCCCAACATGTTATCGACTCTGACCCCAATGGTTTTGTTCAAATTTTATCAATCGACGCTGACCCCGATTGATTCTTTAATTACTGAAATAAATCAGAATGTGAACCTGTACGCATTAATCGTAAAAGCTCTAGCTCTTCATCTATTTTATAAATCAATAACCAATCAGGATTGATATGACATTCTCGGTAGCCATTCCAATCGCCAATCAAGAGATGATCTCGATGTTTGAGTTCTAAGGGTTCGATATGTCGTAATTTTTGGATGATACCATCTAGTAATGTCAAATTTTTTTGTTGCTTTATAATTTTTTTAAGGTCTTTTTAAAACTGAGTAGAGCGACGAATATCAAGTATCATCATTATCATTATCCAAATCATCAATCATCGCTTGAAATGATGTGAAAGATTTACCTCCACCATGTTCTAACTCATGCATTGCTTTTTTTGTTTCTTGATTAGGAATTTTTAATTCAAATGGCAAACCTTTACGCATAACAATTTGTGCATATAACGCGTTGATTGCTTGTGAGGCAGTAATACCAATTTTTTTAAGTATAGCATCGCCCATCTCTTTTAATTCAGGCTGTATTCTTGCTTGAATTGTTGTAGCTTTAGACATAAAGCACCTAAATATAGTGTTTATTTACTTTATATTGTAGTTATATTGTATGACATCGTCAAGTTAGAGTGTAATAATTTTAAATCTTGATCAACCAACGTATTGGGACAGGTTGAAATACTGTTGAAATCTAAATTTTTTTTAATCTCTTGAGGTAAATGCATTTCTAAAAATTCGCGTACAACTTCGGGGTATTGCATGGCGGCGCGAAAGAGTTTGTCGTGCGGGTTGTGAAGGGTTGATTTGCTCATGAACAATGTCTTCCTTAATTGTCATAGATACCGTGCGGGCTTTTTATTCCATTGTGCGCCGTCACATCAGAAGAGCAGGTTACGTTTTACGTTAAGAGATGTCAATGCTGGGGCTTTTCAAATGATTTTCTGTTTTAAATTCTGCTTTTTTGTGCGAATTTTATCAATCGAGTTTGGCTCCATTGGTTCAAAAGGCACAAGGCAAGACGCGACCCCAACATGTGCTGAATAATGTAGCACTATCGGGAGCCGGATGCGGGAAAGCCGCACGTCCGGTTCTGAGAAGGGTTTGGTCGGAGCAATCTGGCCATTCTACTTCACCAAGCTTCTTT
>CANNJI010000209.1 GCA_947504875.1 Legionellaceae bacterium | reverse complement strand
ATAAGGAACGTCATGCAAAACGTGGCAAAGCTAAAAAATCAGTTATAGACCCTACTTTTCGCACCAATGTAGGATATTTTTGTAATTAGAAAACTTAATATCCACCCGTTCCAGATCAGGTGGCAACCCATAAATATCTAACGCATGTTTACCAAAATATACAATAATCCGTTGGTGCACCTTTTTAACATTCGTCACAATACGATGACACTTGTCGTCTGATATGATTGTGACCACGGCGATCATATTCATCAGTTCAGCAATCCATTTCATCGTGGGATTTTTAATTGGTTTTCCCACCTGATTAGGCAAGACATCCCCTTGTTCTTCCATGCATTTACGCATGTTGTACTGCGCAAAATTATAAACCATGAGGCAGAGTGTCATAATCATCATCAGGGCACCGATTCTTGCTGGTGTTTTAAGATAAAATGAATCCAATTCAAACGCATTATTTTTGATAAATTTGAAGCCAGATTCAACGCAAGACTGTTCTTTGTACTGAGTGAGTACAGAATGATTATCAAGTTGTGAGTCGTCAAATTGATTGGTTGCTAAAATGAAACGCCCTAGCGATCGCTTTTCCAGTTTTATTTTTTCAAGACAGGATGAGAAAGTTGCTTCTATCTTATAACCGACCACTTCCTTTTCAGCGCCAGGTTTTGGCCGACCTTTTTCTGCATATCGTTCGATGGGTATAATTTGATGATGAATGCAGTGATATTTTAATGATTTCAATAATGGCTTCATCGATTTTTCAGCATCACTGGGGCATTTAAATTCTTGATTACTCAAATGCCAAAGCGTTTTATTCAACTCAGTTGATTTTCTGTCTAATCGACGTTGGAATGTCTGTAATTCACGGGCAAGTGCATGCTTCGACTCGATAAGTAACCAGCGTTGTTTGATTCCGTAGATTGTAACCGCTTGAGTAGCTGCACGATAATTTTCATCGAATGTTTGCCACGTTAATTCATCTTTTGATTTTTTAACCAATTTCGAGCCTCATTGAGCTGAGCCGGAACGCGAGTGATCCAATGAACATCATTTAACTCGGCTAGTTTTTCAGGCACATAAAATGCCGCATCAACCACAAAACATAAGCCATCTGGTGCTGCACGTAAGTGTTTTGTAAATTCTTGAACTTTTTTGACGGTAGCATGGAAGCTGGCCTTATCGCTGCTGTTTCCATCGAGTGCCTCCATCCATAATGGAATGTTAGCGACACCCCCCTGAGTCAATGACAGCATGACTTGTTTCAAGTCCGGTCGTTTAGCTTTTGAGTAACCATACGTTGGCGTAGGAGCGTCTTCAGGTACGTCAACATCGTAACGTCCATGCAGCACAAAACTAGTTGAATCCAAATGTAATCGCTGCCCGAGTATTCCTTTGTCGCGAGCAATCTCAAATGCGACCTCAGAATATAGTTTGGTTACCCCATATGCAGCAATTTTATCTAAACATCGCCCCAAGCAATCATCATTTAAATGCTCGGCAGCAACTTCCGCACCCAATAACTGAGCTACTGGTTTATCTTGAAAAAAATGAGTGGTCATTGAAAGACGACTATTCATAAAACCAAGGCCATTCAATACCATCGCCGCTACGCGGCGACCATACGTGACAAGCCCACCCTTGCGTTCATTCAAATCAAGACGGGCATCAATTTTTTCAATAATCCCAAGCTCTCGTATCGTTGCGGCAACCAATCCAAGATGTCCCAACTGTTCACTGCTTACGGTATCGCGATTTAATGACATGTTATTAAACATCACAAGAAAAAACATACGCGCAAGCATACGGTATTGTCGCGCTTATTGATTTGATCTATCTCTTATTTTCGTGTGATCTATCTCTTGGTTTCGTTTGATCTATTTCTTGGTTTAAGATAAATAGACTGTGGCCTCAGTCATCCTTTCGTCAGGTACAAAAAATCCGTCATTGCGAGCGCAGCGCGGCAACCCAGATCGGGGCTTGAATTGAACAACGATCTGGGTTGCCGCGCTGCGCTTCTAACTAACTTCACGCTCTATGCGGGTTTCAGAGGGTGCTTTTACCAATGAATAACCCATTAATTGAGCTTTTCGTTGCATGTTTTTAATCGTTCGATTCTGGTATTGTTCTTCATAATAAGATGCCCCGGTATCTTTGTATTCCTTTCCAAATTTAATCATTGTATAAAATAAACGTGCTATTTTATGTGCGGTCGCGGTGGTGGCTTTCGGCGCACCTAATCTTGCTTTCATCCGTCTCAAAAAGGAACCTAGCGCAGACGAATTATTTGATAATGTAAACGCCGCCATACGAAACGCTTCTGCAGCTCGGTTTGCAATGGGTTTAGTTTTCCCACTTAAGCGTTTACCGCCGCTGATCTTGGTACCGGGAGCCAAACCAAGCCAGGATGAAAAATGGTTTGCCGTAGGCCATCGACTCATATCCAAACCGATTTCCCCGATGATTTTTAATGCACTATAGGAATCTATTCCATCAACCTGCGTGACATCAACACCAATCATTTTATAAAGATATTCACGCGCATCAAAATATAATTCATTTTTACGACGCTTTTTCTTTTCTTTCGTAGCCAAAGGGTTAGATGCCACATCAACCTTTTCTTCAAATCCTTGCAGGCAATGTTCAATCGCTTCGTCACACTCCGCTAACATTTCCTGATATTTATCGAACAAAGAGAGCTCTTGGCGTAATTTAAATACATGTTCTGTTTTGTAGTTTCCTTCGAGTGATTTTTCAATTGTTTCCAAGCTGTGTTTACAGCGTACATCCCTAAATAATGCTAATTTTTTTGGACAGCGCTCGCCAGATACGATAGCTCGAATGATTTTAAACCCTGTTTCCCCCGCGATATCACTCAACACATTGTGTAGTTGGATGTTCATCAAACCCAACGCTTTTTGCATCGCATGAATATGCGAACTGGTTGACTTGACCAAGCCGTCCCGTTGTCTCGTGTAAGCTCGCAACTCGCAAATTTGCTGATCGGGACGAAAAGAACCCAACAATAATCCGAAAGTATGTAAGCGTTGTAACCATTGGCAGTCCAGAACATCGCTTTTTCTCCCGGGTACATTTTTAAGATGACGTGGATTGACTAATCGCACTTCAAATCCTCTCGCTTCCAAAATTTCAAACAATGGAATCCAATAAATACCGGTTGATTCCATAACTACCGTTTTAATTTTGCAGCGCTTGAGCCAATCAGCAAGCTCGTATAAATCAACCGTAAAACTTTGAAATTCTCTTACTGTTACCTCATCT
>CANNJI010000208.1 GCA_947504875.1 Legionellaceae bacterium | reverse complement strand
TGATAGATTGGGGCGTACTGTTAAAGGATTGATAGATCTAGTAAATCACTTGCATCAAAAGGAAATCCACTTTAAAAGCATTACTGATAATGTTGACACCTCTACACCAGCAGGCCGATTTTTTTTCCATGTTATGGCAAGCCTCGCGCAAATGGAGCGTGAATTAATGGCTGAAAGAACTAAAGCAGGTTTAGCAGCTGCCAAAGCCAAAGGTCGGGTTGGTGGTCGTAAACGAAAAATGACTCAAAGTAAAATTGAGTCGGCTAAACAATTACTGGCGAATGTGTTAGGGCTTGCAAACAGAATCACTTGTGCTCACGATATTTTGCGAATGAACCCACGCTAATTTGCGAATAGAATGCGATAAAAAATTTATGAACCCACGTTATTTTGCAAATGGATTTTTTTGAACTCACGATATTCTGCGAATGGGATTAAATTCATACAATATAAATGGTCGTTTAATTTGTATATTAATGAACATAGAATGTCACTACTAAAACAACACTTTAACATTTCAAATATATACTATATTATGCCTTTACATTGAATTATTGGTGTATTGCTAATATTTTGAACATAAAAACAATCGCATACCTACGGGTATCTACATTAATACAAGATTTAGATAAAAATAAATCGGACATCTTATTTTTCGCCAATGAGAATAACCTTGGTAAGGTACACTTTATTGAGGAAAAAATTTCTGGTGCTATCCATTGGAAAAAACGTGAACTTGGCACAATCATTAATTCTCTTTCAGTTGGTGAGAATTTAATTGTTAGTGAATTTTCTAGACTTGGCCGTAGTATGCTTGAGTGCATGGAAATAATTACGCTCTGTCTTGATAAAAAAATAAATTTGTACGCAATCAAAGGTGCGTGGAAACTGGACAACAGCATCCAAAGCAAAATAATGGCGATGATGTTTTCAATTGCCAGTGAAATTGAACGTGATCTTATATCAAAAAGAACTTCCGAAGCTTTGCGTGCCCGCAAAGAAAAAGGTTTGCCTTTAGGTCGCCCAAAAGGAACTGGCAAAAGTAAGCTTGATGCGCACAAAGTAGAAATTTTTGCATTACTTAATAATGGATCATCAAAAGTTTATATCGCTAAGCGATATAAAACGTCTGTCGGAAATCTTTATCATTGGTTAGAGAAAAATAAATTTGGTTAAGGATAATCATTAGTGTACAAAATACCATTAGAAGTATTGTATCGGTTGGATGAACAAATAACCAATCTACCTAATCAAGGCAAACTGCGCCGAGAACTCATACGAGAAGTCGCGCTACGTTATCAGTTATCTGATAGCACAATCTATAGACAACTTAAATCATTGATGTTGCATCCCAGCGAACGTGTGGTACGTAAAGACAAAGGGTGTCCAAAAATTACAAAAGAAAAGGAGCTCTATCATTATTGCCAGCTTATTGCTGCAATGAAAATTCGCTCTATGAATGGAAAAAAACACATTCTTTCCACCGCCCATTGTATTAAATTTCTCGAAGAAAAAGGGGTTAAAGTAAAAGAACAGACCGTCACAGCAGCTAAAGGTCTGCTTAAAGTATCAACTGTTAATCGATATCTTAATTATTATCTCATTTCACCTAGTGATATTTGTTCAGAACCAACAGTTAACCATTTCGAGGCATCCTATAGTAATCAATGTTGGCAGCTAGACATTACGCCATCAGAATTACATCGTTTATCCTCGCAACATCCAGACGATCCAAGGCGACTGCTTTCATTTTCAGTCGTTGATGATAAAAGTGGCCTGACATATTCACGCTATTATTTGGCAGAAGGAGAAGACACTCTTACTGCTCTTGATTTTTTATACCATGCTTTTTCAAAAATGACGGAAGATGAAGTCCAATTATATGGTATCCCTGATTTTATCTATACTGATAACGCCAGTTTCGTCAAAAGTAAACTCTTCATGCGTGTGATGGCAAAACTCGGAATACAGGTTCTTACCCATCTGTCACGAGGCAAAGGTGGTCGAAAAACCACTGCCCG
Organism: Legionellaceae bacterium; assembly: GCA_947504875.1. Lineage (GTDB taxonomy): Bacteria > Pseudomonadota > Gammaproteobacteria > Legionellales > Legionellaceae > CANNJI01. Next base: position 1,262 of record CANNJI010000208.1, on the reverse strand, counting down.
CGCCAAAGGAAAATCGGAGCGGCATCATCGAACGATTAAAACAGTTGTTGAGCCGTGGTATAAATTTGATCTACCAGAGACTTTAGATCAAGCTAATGCTTGCCTAGCTAAACTGGATGTTGAGTTAGGACAAAAAAAGCACCGTTCACAAGAAATAACTCGTCATCAAGTTTGGAAAGCAAATTTACCGAAATATGCAACTCTAAGCATTTGCTCACAAGATCATTATAGCCTCCTTTTACGTGAGCCAGTTGAAAGAGCCGTAAAAAGTGATGCAACTATTCAATTAAATGGCGCCCATTATCAGTTATTACCCCAATTTGCAGGAGAAGACGTTATCGTATTAGTATCTCTAGATAAAACCCGCATAAATATTGAATACCGTGACATAGAATATGGGCCATTTTTGCCAGTTGAAGCACCTACACCTTTCGGTGAGTACAACCATCATAAAAAATCAGAAAAAGAACAAGCAGCCGATAATGTGGTTGAGCTATCCACCATTATTTCCATTCATTTACCAGACTGCGAAACCCAAACTAGGCGTACCCCATTAAATGTTAATGTGAATTTGTTGCCCGGCTATGTTAAAAAATACGACTCATCTCTTGAAGCAAAATTAGCATTAGCAAAATACCTTGGAAAACCACTTAGTCTCTTGACTGAAAAACAGAGGCGGTTCATTAATGCATTAACAGAGCAGACATTAGAACATGATGTACTAATTGCCCATTTAAACGATTATATGTCGTTGAAACTTGTCACTAATAAGGGAAAATAATGATTTTAGATGCATTTGAAGAATATGGTTTTATAAAACCGCTATCAGAAGCAGGATTTTATGCTACCGACAAGACAAAAAAATTACATGAAAAAATAAAAAATCTTGCTTTAAGCTATGGTAGTTTAATTGCAATCAGTGGAACGGTAGGCTCCGGAAAAACAACATTCATCAATGAATTAATGCATGAATTGAAAAAGGATGGCAAGGGTATTGTCAGTTATTCTTACAGTTCAGATAGGGAAGGAGTTAACGTTAAAACTTTATTAACTGCGTTGTTGATTGATGTGAATAAATCGGACAAACCTGCGCCAACAGCACATGAAACACGGGATCGGCATCTTGTTAAATTAATGGAAGAAAATAACAAGCCAGTTGTTTTATTCATTGATGAAGCGCAAGACCTACAAGGAAACACATTATCCTCATTGAAAAAATTATGTGAGATGGCGAAATTAAGCCACCAAACATTAACTATTAT
>CANNJI010000207.1 GCA_947504875.1 Legionellaceae bacterium | reverse complement strand
CGTCCCCGCGCAGGCGGGGATCTATCCTTGATGTGGCATTTTGATCATGCTGAGCATGGATCCCCGCCTGCGCGGGGACGACATGATAAGGGATCGTATTTACAGGAAGATATACTACGTTCAGACAAAGCGCGCTTACCTGTTCATCAAGTCATCTGACCGATACGAACGCTGGAGATTTACATGTTGCCTTTTTTGTCCAATTAGTGCACAATAACGAAAATTTAAAAAGAGACCTTCTATGTTTATTCAAATCATTATCGCAAGCATTCTTATTTTAAGTCTTTCGGCCGTTGGTGTGATGCTTTATCAGTTAAAGCGAGCACCTGTGGTACGGGTGCCTTTGCGGTTAAAATGTAAATTGATAGGCAGTGGTGTGGTTGCATTTATTGCAGATACCATTGGCATTGGAAGCTTTGCTGTCAACATTGCTATGGCTAAGTTGTTAGGGACCTTCGAAGATGAAGAATTACCCGCGATGAATAATGGCGCGCAGGTTATTCCGGGCGTGCTGGAATCGGTTTTTTTTATGAAACTTATTGACGTTGATATGACGACACTGCTCACTTTGGTGGCGGGCACCTGTGTTGGTGGTGTGATTGGTGGACGCGTGGTCAGTCGCTTGAGTAAACAAGCCATTCGGTTGGCCATGGTTATTTGTTTCTTATTGATCATCAGCTTATTGGTGTGTCATCAATTTGAATTATTACCTGTGGGGGGGGATTTAATTGCACTTGACGGTTGGCGCTTAACGGTTGGCTTCTTTGCAATGGCGGTTTGTGGTGCATTAACCTCCGTAGGCATTGGTTTATTCGCGATGGTTCAAGGGGTTTTGTTTTTACTGGGTGTGTCGCCCGCTGTGGCTTTTCCAATCATGACAACAGCGGGTGCTATGCAGCAACCGTTAACAACGCTCATGTTTTTACAACAAAAAAAGATCCCTTTGAAAAAAACGTTAATTTTAAGTTTGGGTGGTTGTATCGGCGTATTGCTTGTACTACCCGTGTTTAAATATTTAACTGCATCTTGGTTGCATTCACTTTTAATTGTTATTTTGTTTTACAACGTATTTGCCATTGGCAGAGCCTATCTACGTGCGCGGTCTTCGTTGCATGGTATGATGCCAAGTTTTTAGGGTTTTTTCGCATGCTCAATCGTCAACAAATGGCAGCTGTTCATTATATTGATGGCCCTTTGCTGGTTTTAGCAGGGGCTGGCAGTGGGAAGACCAGCGTGATCACCCAAAAAATGGCCTATCTTATCGAGCATTGTGGGTATGCGCCTCATCAAGTCTATGCTGTAACGTTTACAAATAAAGCAGCACAAGAAATGAAACACAGGGTTCGTTCAGTGTTACCTGCAACTGCGCGTCGAGGGTTAAAAGTTGCAACGTTTCATACCTTTGGTTTAACGCTTATCAAGCATGATGTTGCGCGCTGTGGTTTAAAGCCAGGTTTCTCTATTTTTGATGCGGATGATTGCAGTGATTTAATTCGTGGGTTACTTCCTTCTGCGCGTGCTAATCAGCGCGAAATTGTAGATGCTGTTCAGCGCCAAATATCTAAGTGGAAAAATGAAGGCAGACCCATCAACGCGCCTTTGCGTGAAGGTGAATATGAAGAGGCTGTTGGATTATATCCTCGCTATCAGGAGGCCCTGCGTGCTTATAACGCGGTTGATTTTGATGATCTTATCGCATTGCCCGCAGCACTTTTAGAAATGTATCCTGATTGCAAAGAGTATTGGCAAAATAAAATTCGACATCTTTTGGTGGATGAATATCAAGATTCAAATGACGCGCAATACCGCTTGGTCAAATTGTTGGTCGGTGTTCGTGCACAGCTCACCGTGGTCGGGGATGATGATCAGTCAATTTATGCGTGGCGTGGCGCCACACCCGAAAATTTAAATCAATTAAAGCATGATTTCCCAAGCCTTCATGTGATTAAGCTTGAGCAAAACTATCGCTCAACGGGTCGAATTTTAGAAGCGGCTAATCAATTGATTTCGAATAACCCTCATGTTTTTTCTAAAACACTCTGGAGTGAATTAGGTCCAGGAGAAGCATTGCGCGTTCTGTGTTGTAAAGATGAACCAGAGGAAGCAGAACAAGTGATTGCTGATTTGATTCATCATAAAATACGTCATCGAACAACGTATGCATCGTATGCAATTTTATATCGAGGAAATCATCAAGCACGTGTGTTTGAAGTGGTGTTACGGCAACATGGGATCCCCTATCGAATCAGTGGCGGTCAATCTTGGTTTGCGCGTACAGAAGTTAAAGATATGTTTGCTTATATGAAATTGCTGTGTAATGCAGCCGATGATGCTGCATTTTTACGGGTGATTAATACACCTAAACGTGGAATAGGCGAAGCGACCTTAATAGCGCTTGGGCAGTACGCCCAAACACGAGGGTTAAGTTTATATGCTTGTTGTGATCATTTGGCACTCACAGCGCTTGTGGGCGAGGCGCCACGCCAAGCGTTGTTTGGGTTTAAGCAATGGATTGAATCTGTAAAAGCACGTTGTAATAGCGCGTCTGTTCTTGATGCACTTCGTGAGTTGGTTGATTCCAGTGGTTATGAGATGTATCTCTATGATCAATGTGAAGCGCCATTACAAGCACAAAAACGTATGGAAAACGTTTGGGCATTGATTGCATGGATTGAGCGATTGCTGGCAAAAGAAAAAGAATGGACCTTGCAAGATGTGATTCAACGACTCATTTTAATTGATTTGTTAGAAAAATCAGAAGATAACGACGTTGATGCGGTTCAACTCATGACCTTACACGCCGCTAAAGGGCTTGAATTTCCTTATGTTTATTTGGTTGGGATGGAGGAAGGGCTTTTGCCGCATCGTGTGAGCATTGAGGAAGATCATCTTGAGGAAGAACGGCGTTTGGCTTATGTTGGTGTTACACGCGCACAAAAAGGGCTGTGTTTTTCTTTGGCGAAACAGCGCCGTCGTGCGGGTGAGTTATATGAATGTATGCCCAGTCGATTTTTAGATGAGTTGCCAGAAGCAAGCCTTGAATGGTTTGGCCGCGGGAATCGGACTGAAACAGAATCAAAAGCTCTTGCGCGCTCTCATTTGAGTGGATTAAAAGCCTTGTTGCAGGATTAATAGCATTTCCCCTAGTGCATCGTCTTGTAAATACGTGCTGTTATTGTCGTCCCCGCGCAGGCGGGGATCTATCCTTGATGTGGCATTTTGAACATGCTGAGCATGGATCCCCGCCTGCGCGGGGACGACATGATAAGGGATCGTATTTACAGGAAGAGAT
>CANNJI010000206.1 GCA_947504875.1 Legionellaceae bacterium | reverse complement strand
CGCAGGGCTGTCCCATCAAAAATGATGTTTACTTGGACACAGATGTTAAAATCTTGCACTGAACTGCTCCCTTCTCCCGTTTTGGGAGAAGGGCTGGGGCTAAGGTATGCACACATCTTGAATTGATTTAGAATCCAGCCAGTTATGGATGTAAATCAAAAGGAATGATGAACATGGAGTGCGCCTCAATAGGCTATTTTGGCGATAAACGATTAGAGAAGAGTGGAAAACTGTTGTACAATCGAATATTAGAGCAACGTAGTGTAAGTTTGAGAAAACTTGCGGGAAATAGAGCTACAGAAGTAAGATTTGGTCGTTTCCTTTCAAATGAAAAAGTCACTGTGAATGAGATCAAAGAGCAAAAAATCTCGAAAACAAGCGCCCTTGTATCTGGGATGCATGTCCTTGCTTTGCAAGATACAACAGAGATAAATTATCAGGCACATGCCAGACGAGTCACGGGATTGGGCCCTGTTGGTAATGGAACTGATCAGGGGTTATTTTTGCACCCTCTATTGATTGTTGAAGCAGATAGCGGTGCGTGTCTTGGCTTTGGAGCAGTCCATACTTGGACGAGAGAGCCGGTGGCATATGACGAGGCTGGTAAAAAGAAAAAAACAAGTCGGGACTATCAAAAGCTACCTATTGAAAAAAAAGAGTCTTATAGATGGCTAGATGTCGCGGCACAAGGTAAAGCGCATTTAAAACAAGCCCGATTATTAACGATCATTGCTGATCGCGAAAGTGATATTTATGAAGAATGGCATCGTATTCCTGATGAAAAAACGCATCTTTTAACACGCTCTTGTTATAATCGACGATTAAGTAACGGGAAATTATTGTTCAATTATATTCCAGAGCTAGACGTTCAAGCAGTTCATTTATTACCTGTGAGAGAGCGCGATCAAAAACGTTCAGCACACATAGCTAAACTGGAGATCAGATTTGGCGAGGTAGAAATCAGGCGATCTTTAGGTAGTGTCGATAAGGATGGACCTGATCAAGTTAAACTTCGGGTGGTGGATGTTAAGGAGTTATCAATCAGTGTTGTTGGTGATGAAAAACCCATCCATTGGTGTTTACTAACAACTCATCAGGTAGAATCAGTCGAAGACGCCTTGCAAATCATTGGTTGGTATTGCCAGCGCTGGCATATTGAACAATTTTTTAGGACGTTGAAAAAACAGGGATTACAAATCGAATCCAGTCAGCTTGAATCAGCTCAAGGATTAACAAAATTAGTAGTAATAGCTGCCTGTGCGGCATTGCAAACGATGCAACTTACACTTGCACGCACAGATAAAAACCTCACCCGACCAGCAAGTGACGTGTTTACTGAGAAAGAAATTCAATTATTAGGTGCGATACAGCCTAGCCTTGAGGGCAAAACAGCGAAGCAGAAGAATCCACATATTAATACAAAATTAGCATGGGCCGCATGGATCATTGCACGTTTAGGTGGATGGAAAGGTTATGCATCTGAACGGCCACCAGGACCTATTACAATGCATCGCGGACAAATGGAGTTTGCTGCTCTTTATCGGGGTTGGCGTTTAGCAAGAGATGTGTGCATACCTTAGGGGCTGGGGATGAGGGTGCTAATGTGTGGCTCGGTTTCGAGTAATGCCAATATTTGTTCCATTACTCCCGGCGTATTCTGAAAAACGTCATTATTCCAAACCCTCAATACCTGATAACCACGGGATTCCAAGACGCTTGTGCGGTGGTCATCATATTCAGTCGCATCCATATGTTGGCCGCCGTCTACCTCAACGATAAGTTTTTTTTCGCGACAGACAAAATCTACGATATAATTATCAATCGCTTGCTGTCGAATAAATTTATACCCGCCCAAGCGTCTGCTTCTCAAATAATACCACATGCGATTTTCTGCGAGGGTCATGTTTTGTCTTAAATCTCGAACTCGTTCCTTCATGATCCCTCTAAAAATTTTGTTTCAATATAAACTCGAGTGTCTCATTTCCCCACCCAGCCTTTTTGCGTAATGCTTTTAATCCCACATTTTTAAACGATGTTTTCGAGTTATTCAACATATTGAGTGTAATATGACGGACAATCGCCATATTTTCGCCGGCATTATCTTTTCTGACCCGTGAGTTATCTTCATTAAATACTACGTCAAGTGTCCAGTGTAGCGCGTTTTCAATCAGCCAGTGTGCGCGCACAGCCAAGGCAATTTGTTTAGCGTCTGCAGGTAAGCTGCTTATAAAAAAGCGACGTTCCGTACTTGTTTTTTCGCCGATTTGTCGTGTTTCTTCAATCATCGCTATGGTCTTAAGTCCGGCCCACTCTGGTTTTTGTTTTAACCAATCAATCTGGCTGCTCGCAATGCATTTTCGGAGTTCAATTCGACCATGACCTTTGTCTGCTTCTTCATAGCTGGTCTCAATTGCAGTCGATGATGCTTTATTTACCTCAGTTTCCAAAAACAGGCGCACATCATCATTCAGCGATCCTTGATTGCCCTTGAGCGTCAACACGTAATTGCCTTCTTTCTCATGAATTTTTTTAGCAATAGTTTTTTGTGTACCCATTGCATCTATTGTAACTGTTTGCCCCTTTAAGTCTAACAAATCTAACAGCTTCGGTATGGCTGTAATTTCATTCGACTTGGCGTCGGTTTTTTGTTGTGCAAGAATCAATCTAGTACCTGTTGCAAAAGCACTTACCATATGGATTGCGGGAATATTGTCCTGTTTATTTATACTGTTACACAGCGTTTTTCCATCAATCGCAATAACATCATTCAATATGCTTTGTAACGATTTAACCCAATCAATAAAACATGTTTTAAATGCATCAGGATTTAAAGCAGCGAAGACACGTGCATATGTATTTTTAGATGGGGTCCCATTTTCAAAAGGAAAATATTGGCGTAAAAATTCCGTTTTCTCCTTACCAAACAGGACAAAATCTCTCCAACTTTCTGCTCCACATATTGTTCCACACAGCACTACAAATAGAATCTCTGTTAAAGGATATAATTTAGACCGTTTTATTCGTGGATCATTTAACACACCAAAATGTGATTCAAAAGCTGTTGATACATCCTTGTTCATCTTCAAACTATCCATGTCAATCGATTTAAAACAGCTAGATAAATCAATTGGCTACGTTATGTCAAACTATTTTAATGAAAAATCGTAAATTTACTCGAAACCGAGCCACACATTAGCACCCTCATCCCCAGCCCTTCTCCCAAAACGGGAGAAGGGAGCAGTTCAGTGCAAGATTTTAACATCTGTGCCTAAGTAAACATCATTTTTGATGGGACAGCCCTG
>CANNJI010000205.1 GCA_947504875.1 Legionellaceae bacterium | reverse complement strand
CTCTTATCCTTAAAAAATTTATAGTCGATAAATTGTGGCTTTGTGAACATTAAACGTTTTTGCAATCTCACTAACTGATTTATCTTCTTGCAACAGACGCTTAGCTAATGACTTTTGCTCCTCATTCATTTTCTCAGGCCGCCCAAAGCGAACACCACGTTTCTTTGCTGCAATGCGACCAGCATCAGTACGCTCACAAATTAAATCCCGTTCAAATTCAGCAATACCTGCAAACACCGTCATGATCATCTTCCCTGATGGAGAAGTAGTATCTGCCCATGGTTCCGAAAGCGAACAAAAGGATGCTTCAGCATTTTTTATTTGATCAGCCAATTCTAATAAATTTTGTGTTGAACGCGCGAGTCGGTCTAATTTCCACACAACAACAATATCATCCGGACGAAGTTGATCAATCAATCGTTGTAATTCTGGACGGTTTAGTTTTGCCCCCGAAATTTTTTCTTGATAAATACGTCTACAACCAGCTTCTTTCAGAGCGGTCAATTGTAAGTCTAAATTTTGTTCAGTTGTCGAAACACGCGCATAACCTATTTTCATTATTATTCCTTATAAATTAGTTTGCAAATTATATCGCAAAAGAATAGACTTTTGCATCTGATTTTTGCAACTTATTTTGGCCAAGCAAATCAAGCCTCCATTAAATGTTGCTAAACTTCTAAGTTTTGCAACAACACCTATTGATTTGGATAGACATGCCTGTTAGTTTTCTTTCCCCAGCACAATGTGATAATTATGCTAAATATCCTACTGACCTACCATCAGATATCGTAGATAGCCTTTTTTTCCTCGATGATCAGGATATGGAGTGGATTGCAAACAAGCGTGGTGACTTCAGCCGGTTAGGCTACGCATTACAACTTATAACCGTTCGATTTATTGGGGCTTTTATTTCCGATCTGAGTCAGATCCCTCGTGTGGTGATTGAACGAGTTGCTACTCAAATCAAGGTTAGTGATGCTGAAAGTTGTATATTGATGTACATAAAAAGTGAGCAGCGTTGGCGCCATACTGTTGAAATTCGATCGCGTTATGGCTATGTTGAATTTGCTGAAAAAGGTAGTCGTTTTCGTCTTGGCCGCATATTATGTGCACTATGCTGGACTGGTACTGACAGACCCGGCTTGCTTTTTGATCATGCAGTAGGCTGGTTATCTACCAACAAAATATTGTTACCTGGTATTACAGTCCTTGAGCGTTTTGTCGCAGAAATTCGTTCCAGGATGGAATCTCGCTTATGGCGAATGTTGATTAAAAATTTAAGCTCATCACAACAGGAAAAACTGAATGATCTCTTGGTAGTAGAGGATGATGAACATCTTTCGTTGCTTGATAAACTGCGTAAAGGTTCGGTTAGCGTCAGTAGCACCGCTCTTGTACAAGCATTAAAACGAGTTGAGTCTGCCCGCAACATTAGTGTTAAATTACCACTGTATCGCATCCCCGCCTGTAAAATAGCAATACTTGCACGCTTTGCTAATACGGCAAAAATTACAGCCATCAACCGCTTGCCGTTTGAGCGTAAAATGGCGACGCTCATTGCGTTTGCGAATCATTTTGAGTCAGACGCCCAAGATGATTCTCTGGACGTACTCAGTATGGTATTGCGCGATTTATTCTCAAAGGCCAAGCAAGAAAATAAAAAGATGCGATTACGTACCCTTAAAGATCTCGATCAAGCTACAGCCATATTGGTTGATGCATGTAAGTTACTACTGAATACAGAATTTTCTGATCATGAAATTCGGGACACAATTTATACAGCAGTAGGTCATGAAGCTCTTGTCTATGCAGTTGAAAATGCCACTGCCTTAATCAGGCCTCCAAGTAATGTGTTTTATCATGAGCTTAAACAAAAGGAAAAAACAGTTCAGAAATTTTTACCTTCGCTCCTTCGAGTAATAAATTTTGATAGTAATCAAGCGGGAAAGCCTCTTCTTGCCAGTCTTGAATGGTTAAAGGGAAAACAAACGGATGAACCGCCAATGGAGATTATTGGAACATCATGGAAACGTAACATTGTTATTAAAGATGAATGCAGCGTTATCAATTGGCCACAAGACGAACCACGACCCACTTATCGTATCATAAAGAAACTTGTAAAAACCCAAGATGGTATCATTTTGCATAACGATAAACTTTTGTATGCTGATCTTATCAATAAAAAAATTACGGCAATCATTGTACCAGAGAAAAAACAACCTCATGTTGAGAAATTGAAAAAATCCATTTTAAACATGGAGGAACTTCAAAAAAATGCGAATGATAAAGAGCTTGCATTAATAACATCAATAACTGGTCGGGATAGCAAAAGAACTACGATTGACCGAACGGCATATACATTTTGCGTTCTTGATAAATTGCAATCGGCACTGAAACGTAGGGATGTGTTCATAAGTCCAAGTTGGCGGTATGCTGACCCAAGGGCTAATCTTTATTCTGGCTCAGAGTGGGAGGCAATACGTCCTATGATTTGCCGCTCATTAAATTTAACAATTGACCCAACGTTAGCCATCACAAGCCTTACAGATGAACTACATCAAGTGTATCGGTTAGTTGCTGCAAATATTGATAATAACCCTGCTGTTCGATTTGAAACGGTTAAGGGTAATGAGGAGCTGATTCTAACTCAGCTCGATGCACTTGATGAGCCTCCATCATTAAAAGCATTGAGAGCCGCTGTAAAAGCAAAATTACCACGTGTTGATTTACCCGAGATGGTACTTGAGATAGCCACACGTACTGGATTTGCGGATGGATTTACCCACATCAATGAAGGAAGTGCGCGTGCTGAGGATCTATTAATCAGTTTATGTGCTGAATTGCTAGCAGACGCTTGCAATACTGGACGAGAACCTTTTGTTCGTGAGGATATACCTGCTTTAAAAAGAGATAGATTGGTATGGGTTGATCAAAATTATATTCGAAATGAAACGATAATGGCGGTCAATGCCATTTTAGTTTCTGCTCAAAATCAAATTCCATTAGCTAAGAAATGGGGAGGAGGAGATATTGCATCGGCAGATGGCATGCGCTTCGTTGTACCTGTTAGAACAGTGCACGCTGCTCCAAATCCAAAATATTTTAAATCAGGTCGTGGTGTCACTTGGTACAATCTAATCTCTAATCAACGAACTGGCTTAAATGCTGTAACAGTCCCAGGGACTTTACGTGATAGCCTAATATTATTAGGCGTTGTTCTTGAGCAACAGACGGAATTACAGCCAACACGTATCATGACAGACGCAGGTGCATACAGTGATATTGTGTTTGGACTATTTCGTTTGTTGGGACTTCGATTCAGTCCGCAATTGG
>CANNJI010000204.1 GCA_947504875.1 Legionellaceae bacterium | reverse complement strand
CAACCGCTTGCACGCCGGCAGCCGGATGGGAAAAGGGTCAGGTAGAAAATCAGGTTGGGAATATACGTGAATGGCTGTTTGTGCCCAGATTAAAGTTTGCTGACATGGAAAATCTCAATGCCTACTTACTGACGCGTTGTTTAGAGCTCGCGAGTAAACGCCAGCACCCCGAAAAAAAAGAGTGCTCAATCATGCACGTTTTTGAACAAGAAGAACGTGCTGCATTACGTCCATTGGTTCCACTATTCGACGGTTACTTACAACGCTGTTGCAAAGTGAGCTCTACGTGTTTGGTTACCTTTGATCGCAACCGATACAGCGTGGAGTGTTGTTATGCGCATCACACGGTGAACTTGAGGGCCTACGCGAGAAAAATTATTATCACGGTAAAAGACCGAGTCATTGATGAAAAAGAAGGGCGGTGATAAACAATGCGTTGCCATTCTACTCTCTATCTCACAGCACGGCTTGGACGCGGTTAATGTGGCTTGTGAGCTAGCTTTAACGGAGCAAGTTATCAGCGCGGATTACATACTTAATGTGCTCGGTCGCCTCCATCCTACCCCGCCACCTATTACGATCGTAACGCCGGATTATTTGAAACTAAAACAAGAACCACTCTCCAATTGCAACCGTTATGATGAGCTCTTACGAGGAGGAGCACATGGCATACACTATTTATTGACCAAAAGCGAAATATTGTTCTTGTTGGAGGCACTGGAACAGGGAACAGTCACTTAGGTATGGCTATTGCTAGTCAAGCCGTGCTGGCTATTTAGCTGACCGTCTTAGGTATGTTGATGTGGTTGTTCTTGATGAGCTTGGGTATTTGCCCTTTTCACAGGCCGGTGGTGCATTGCTCTTTCACCTGATTAGCCAGTTATACCCATCTTTGATCGTTCCTAAGCCCTCCGTGCGCCAAATTGATCCGAATCAATCAAAAAACAATATAGCGGTTTCATTTAAGAACATTCCTGTATTTTTTAGTTAATTGATTTTAAATGATTTTTTTATTTCTAATACCGCAAAACATCATTTGTAGTGCCATAATTTTAAGTATTATATTGACAATGGTTGGCAAAACCTTATAATGATGGGATGTATATTCGAAAATCACAACAAAAGCATGCTAAAACCGGCCAGGTGTATACCACTTATCGACTGGTTGAGTCCTATCGTAACGCGGAAGGGAGCGCACGCCAACAAACGTTACTCAATTTGGGCAGTGATTTTTCATTTCCTCAAGACCAATGGAAAGCTCTGTCCGATCGCATCGAAGAAATTCAGCGTGGACAAGGAGGTTTATTTGAGCAGGCTCATGATCTGGAGAAAGAGGCAGAACGAATCACAAAATTACTGACCAAACAATGGTCTGATAAAAAGGCAGTCTCTCAGCAGGATAAAACGCAATCGACAGACTACCAATCAGTCGATTTAAATAGCTTGACGCACACTGATGTGCGTAAAATTGGCGCAGAATATGTCGCTCACGAGGTGGCAAAACAGATCAAGTTAGAGGAGGTTTTATCATCGCTTGGATTTGGAAAACGCCAAAAAGAAACGGCAATAGCAAGTATTATTGCCCGCCTTGTGAATCCAGGAAGTGAGTTGAGCACTCATCGTTATTTAACTCAAAATAGCGCACTGGATGAGCTCATGGATACTAATTTCACTGACATAGGCTTGCAAAATTTATATCACATTTCTGACCAATTACTAGAAAAAAAAGAGTCAATTGAATCATTGTTGTATCAAAATGAAAAGGACATATTTAAATTTAAAGAGATTATCACTCTTTATGATTTAACGAATACGTATTTCGAAGGACGATCTGCACAAAATCCAAAAGCACAATATGGTCGCTCCAAAGAGAAACGCAGTGATTGCGGCCTTGTTACATTAGCTCTGGTATTGGATGCATCAGGGTTCCCTAAAAAAAGTAAGATTTACCCTGGGAACGTGAGCGAGCAAGCCACATTAAAAGAAATGATTGAAGCACTTGAGGGAGACAAACAATCGATCATTGTCATGGATGCCGGTATTGCGACAGAAAAAAATATTGAGTGGCTTCAACAAGAGGGGTATCAATATATCGTCGTTAGTCGTAAACGAAATCTTCGAATGCCTGATTCAGAGACACCTGTTATTTTAAAAGAAGAAAAACATAATCGAGTGGAGGCTGTCTTAGTTAGCAACGAGCAGACCAATGAATTGGAACTTTATTGCCACTCACAAGCAAAAGAAGCGAAGACCAAAGTGATGGTCAGCAAGGCATCCAAGCGTTATGAAGAGGAATTGGAAAAACTAGCTTCTGGTTTAAATAAGAAAGGGTTCACAAAAAAATATGAAAAAGTCATCGAGCGCTTAGGACGATTAAAAGAAAAAAACAGAAAAATTAATGCATTATATGACATTATCGTTGAAGCAGATGAAGAACGCATAAACGCCATTAAGCTAACTTGGGCGCGAAATGAGATCAGTGCCAACACGAAAAAAGCCGGAATCTATTGCTTAAGAACCAATTGTAAAGATTTGGATGCTCATGCATTTTGGGATATTTACACCACGCTAACCGATCTTGAAGCCGCGTTCCGCAGTTTGAAAACAGAGCTTGGATTCCGTCCTGTTTACCATCAAAAAGAGACGCGTATTGACGGGCACCTATTTATTAGCGTTCTAGCTTATCATTTACTGCATAGTATTCGTTATCAACTCAAAGCCAAAGGGATTCACTCCAGTTGGCAAACGCTTCGTGAAATTTTGGCAACCCAGTGTCGTATTACAAGCAGTTTGAAGATGGAAGAAGGGAAAGTTGTTAAAATTAGAAAAACAAGTTCGCCCAATGCAGAGCAAGTGGCTATTTATAATGCACTTGGACTTGCATCCTCTCCTGCAAAAACTGAAAAAACCTACTTTTAATATTCTCAATAATATAAAATATGTAGTGCCCCAAAACAAGTTTTGTCGCCAGCAACTAATTGAATTTAAACAAATTGTTTCACTTGACGATCAAAGATGGGTATATCATTTTTTTCCAGTTCGGCTTGCTCTAATTTCTTGCAAACTAATTTATCCAACCAATCATGCCGTTTTTCTAAACCTCGCTGTTTCTTTGATCCAGTTTTTTCATCAGCTTTTCCTAAGTTATAAAGTTGTTTTTGGCACTGCCTTAATAACAAGGAAGCTAGGTTTAAACGACGTATGTCCTCTTTTTTGTTATCCAACATATGTCGACTATAGACCAACAAAAAGAGATGCGCTCTAATTATCGGAGACTTATAATCAACGGGTAATGTCCCAACGTATTTGGTCGCACGTTGCCCCTCTAACCATTTGTATTCTGAAT
>CANNJI010000203.1 GCA_947504875.1 Legionellaceae bacterium | reverse complement strand
CATATTGAACGAGCCAAGATCATTTTATTTTCATCCGAATTAAAGCAGGACAAAGACATAGCTAATGAATTAGGTATTATCCCTCGCACAGTCAGAAAGTGGCGTGAGCTATGGCTGGCAAATGAAGCAAGGTTGTTATTGATTGATGGATCCCCGCCTGCGCGGGGACGACAGCTTAAGGGAGCGTATTAACAAGACGAGGCACTAGCCGGATTAGTCTGTAATCGTTCTACAAGGAAGGGTGGCGCGGTGGTTTGCTTTTTTCGAACGGAACGCAGTGAGTACGAAAAAGGTGAACTACCGTGACAGAACCCTGACGCACAAGGTCATATAGACTATTCGTTTAGAAAGAAACTTGTATAACTAAAGTGCCATATAGCTAACTTGACGTCTGATTAATCACGCTAAACTCGTTGGTCAGAATCAATGGCTTGGGTCTTCATCAATAGGTCTACAGTACGTTTCTTTAATAAAGCAAAGCAGCAGGATTGCAATGCATAAAGAGAGGGGGAGGATTAATAAGGACAAATGATACCCCGTAGTTGAAAACTGGTGAATGCCATTGAGTGTATTGCCTTCCCATGACCAATCCAAAAATGCGCCAACCAGTGGTTCAAATAATGCTTCACAAATCGAGTCAAAGGTATTCATGAAGCCAAGAATTGTTCCCGCTAAAACCAAGGGAAACAATTCACGAATCATTGCAAAACTTGTAAAAAAGCCACTGGCCCCAAATCCAAATAAAAAGAGAAAAATGCTCAAGCCAAGCAAGTGTTGATTGGGGATATAAAGCACGATGGAAATACAAATTAAAGCACACAATGTTCCTGAAAATAGAATCGGTTTTCTACGACCGATATGATCAGATAACCATCCTAAAAAGGGCGCACCAACAGCAAATCCAATAAAAATGGCAGACACGGCAAATGCCGCATGGGTTTTAGACAGTGCGTAGCTTGTTTCTAAAAAAGGAACACCCCAGAGTCCTCCAAAAACGGAAACAGGAGCAAAGGCAAATCCACTGTATAAAGAAAGGAGCCATGTTTGTTGGTTACTCAGAACAGAAATCACATGCTTACGCCATGAGGTTTGAGGAAGAGACGATGGCGAGTGTTTTACGGCTGCGCGAGGCTTGTCTCGAACCACTGACACATAAATAATCCCAAGGATGATTCCGATAACGCCGATGGTTTTGAGTGCCAGGCGCCATCCAACCGATTGAACCAACAAAGACAAAGGCATTTGGCCAAATACCCCGCCCAACATTGCTGCTGTCATGCATAGACCAGAAACCAGCGCGAAACGCTTGGGTGTAAACCACAGGGTTGCAAATTTAAAACATGAAACAGCCGCAAAAGCAGCGCCTGCACCCATGAATGCACGGGCGACAGAGGCAAGCGCTAAGCTATGCGCTTCAGAAAAAAACAACGTACTGATACTGCATATAAAAATGGCCGATGCAGTTAAGAATCGAGGGCTGTATTTATCAAGCAACATCCCCACAGGAATCTGCATGATAAGGTAGGCGTAAAAATAATAAGCCGATAAATTGCCAAGACCCGCACCATGAACATGAAATGCATTCATTAAGTCGTCAGTCATTACGCTTGGAGAAACTTGGACTAAGTATTTATAAAAGAAGAAGCCAGCCCCTAAGGTCCAAATAATCCAAGGGTATAGGGTGGTTGTCCAACGGTTTTGTCTTGCTTTCATGATGGGTTTCATTGTCGTCGTTCGTTTTATCGGGTGGGTATCATAGCGTATATTTTTACCGGGTTGTATCTTGTTATTATTTTATTGTCTTAGTAGTTCAATAAATTGACAGAATGGTTATTTTTATCTATATTTTGAGTAGGTTTAGATTCGGCCATCATGATGATAAACATTAAAATGAGTAAGCAACCTGATGATGAAACATGTGGTCCGACCTCATTACATGCGATTTACCGATATTATGGAAAGGACATTTCGTTGCGTCAGGTTATCGCCGAAGTCAAACGCTCTGAATCGGGTGGCACTTATTGTGCATATTTAGGTGAGCATGCATTAAAACATGGTTTTAATGCAACGATTTATGTGAATAACACAACAATTTTTGATCCCTCGTGGTTTACAAAAACAAAAGCATCGAATGAAATGTTACTTAAAAAAAATAAGAGCGCAACGTGAGCTAAAAAAATCTCCAAAATTGAGCATTGTTAGCCTTGGGTTTGAGTCTTTTCTTGAGGCTGGTGGGTGCATTCGATTTAAAACATTAGACACTAAATTTTTTAAAGATTTTTTTGATAACAATATTCCGGTTCTCACGGGTCTTAATGCAACCTATTTGTATCGTACGCGGCGTGAATGTTATACCCAAGACGGACATTCGTTTTTTGACGATATCATGGGTGAGCCTACCGGTCATTTTGTTGTGTTATGTGGTTATACAGAGAAAAAACGGCAAGTTCTGATTGCTGATCCTTTCAAAAAGGCCCCTTTTTGCTCTGATAAAAGTCAACAATACAAAGTGAGCATGTCCCGATTGATTAACGCAATTTTACTGGGTGTAGTCACTTATGATGCGAATGTTCTGATCATCGAGCCAAAGTAATCGGAGCACATTCCTCTTGTTTCAACCATCGCAGAGATTGATGCACTGTGTGTAGAGGTGTTTTCTAGTTAAAAAGTTGTTGTTTGTGTGCAAAATATAAATTGTTGGTCTATATATTATATATGTGAACATCATTGGAATGTGCGCTTATATGAATTCATACGTTGAGAGACGAAAAATTGGTGATCAACAAGCTGTGTCGCTTTCCATTAATATCGCGCCTTATCTTAAGGCTTATCAGCGTTATAAAGCACTGTATGATAATCCCCGGCCAGAGCAGCAGCTTGAAAGAATCAGTGCTTTTTATAAATACAATGCACAACGATTTGTCTTGGAGCAAAGTTTGACTGTTTATACGGCAGGTAACTTTGGTGAGATATATGATTTGGCGATGAGCACACCAAGGCAAGAAAAAGGTGAAGAAGCAGAAATGATAAATTATTTTAAAATGGCTAACAAACCTGCTGCTTATGAATCTTTAGATGATAGCTTTGTAGAGCTTCTTAAAAATAGCGTAGATGCACTGATCCAAGCGCAGGTCTCAAACAGTAATATTCCTCCAGTACTTCAGGTGAAGATGAGTGTTCATTTTGACGAAAGTCAACCGGATGTAGACAGGGATAATAACCCGCTAATAAATGGCGCAGGCTAATACTAAACCCTAAATCTCATTTCACCTGAAAGATTTTAGAAAAGCCCAAATAAAGAACAATTCGATAAACTAATCTAAAATTAAGGGACTAATGAAAGCCGTTTG
>CANNJI010000202.1 GCA_947504875.1 Legionellaceae bacterium | reverse complement strand
TGGGTACTAACGTACAAACGACATAAAAGTTCCACGACAATTTAGTGAAGCCCACGGCTGCCATACTCCGTGTGCAATTTTCGACTTACCAAAATTAGCTCGACTTTATAGGTCGTTTTTTGGGAACGTCCAACCCAACAGAATCAACCATTTTTTCATCTGAGAAATCGTACTCGCCACCCAGATTAAAGTGACTCCATCGCATTACGGAATCGTTTTGGATGACTTCAATTAATTCACCTTTGCGGGTCTCGTCTGTTTCTTCCTTTATTTCCTTTGTTAGATAAAGGTAGTTCCAACACATAAGTGCATTTTTTATCAATCGACGACACCCCTCAGCAACTTCCTGTTCTTCTTTTTCACCTTGCAGGAAGGCGTGGTCATTGCCAAGTGAAATCGCTTTTGCCAGTTTATGCGACCCTTCTACTTTATTCAGTTGTTTTTCAATGGACTGCCTGAATTGAAGATCATCCACATATCTCAAAATGAACAGCGTTTTAGGGATTTTACCAAATTCTTTTAGGGCCTTATAGAGCGGATGTTGTTTGGAGTATGAATTCAATCGCCTGAAAAGTTGTGACGCGGTCGTTACTTTTAATTTAATTGTTGCAACAAATCGCAATATTTCATCCCACTGAGGTTCAATTACGTCCTCTTTTATGTATTGATGCGGTTTGAATCCCCCCTGCGTGTCTTGTTCGGAGATTTTTTGATTTATAAAGGCATATAATTTTTGACGACCAAGTCCTTTTATTCGGGGCGCAAAAATAAATCCAAGCAAAAAAAGCACCGCAAATATAACTTCTGAAAACCCATGAGTATCTGTTGAGTGGATATCACTTTTGATTACATCGTTGTACATTAGTCCATCAATGACATAGGCGGCTTCACGTTCCGCAGAGCTCACAACATTTGAATACCACATCATTTGTCGCATATCGATGAAGCTCATTACACTGACGCCCTTGTCTTTACCAAGGTATTTGAAGGAATAGTTGGCATTGAGTGAGTCAACAGATACCCCAAATTTTTGGCCATCACTTGACGTGTGTAGTAGGTCGGTTTGATTACGATAAATATTGGGTGCTTCCATCCTATCCATGTATTGCAACACACGATCATTGGTAGCACGAATATTATCTAATGAAAAATACCAATTTATGGTGTTGTCCAATTCAGTCTCGTTGATTTGTTTTGAAATCTGAGCCAATTTACGGTGACCAATATCACAGCCATAAGCCATAATACCAGCGAAGAATACCTTCTTCGCTGGTTTAGGATGCTGATATTTCATTTGCCAATGCTCAAATTCTTCAACCAAATCAGTTGCATTATCAACGGTTGCTAATGCTTCAAGCAAAGGAATATACTTTCGATCTGGGAATATTCCGCTTAGCGGCAAGCTATCGGTTTCCTCCAGTTTTGGTGTTGAAACATGGAATGTACCGTTGTCTCGAAATGTGAGGTATGAATTTGATCCAGCTACAAAATTATCGTTGGTTTCTTTATAACGGCTAGCAACTACTTGCTCAAGTTGTTTTAAAGTTGTTTGGCAATCAGCGTATTCATTTAATTGCGCGCGTTGCAGGTATTCATCATGATGCTCATTCCAATCAGATTTTGGAATCATATAATCATCTAATGAGCGATATTTTTCTGAGTGAACTAGGTTAAGAACACCGGATCTGATAGCATCGGCAACGGCGAGGTACAGCAACGCCTTGTACAAAGAGACACGAAATTTTCCGTCTTTATCGAAGATCAGCAGGCTTTGGTCTGGCGTGAGAAATGTAATCGGCGCGCTCTTATCAATATCACCTGATTTTTTTTGGTAATGTAATATTGCGTTGAGAAGCAACGGTTTCCCACAATTTGAATCAAAAATCGTTTGTCGTAAAATGTCAGCAACGCGGTTTTGTAATTTTATTGACCGCTTCTCTAGCAAGTCATGATAATCTGTACCCTGTTGAATGGTTTTCATATCACTTTTAAAATCATTGAGCTGCTGTTTAACCGCTGCTTTTTTTGATTCAGGTCGATTAACCGTTGCGGCTATCTCTGCAACTTTTTGATCTGCCGTTAATTCGATGTTAGCAATGATGATTTTAATCGTCGCTATTGTGCCTAAAAAACCTTTCTGCAAGCCATCAACCAGATGATTAACAGATTGCTCTCGGGCCTCTCTTTCGTCATAATAAAGCTCCTGGTGCTCCTTCGTCGTGGCATTGATTGTAGCTTGTACGGCGAGTAACATCGTATTTATCAATAGGTCTTGCAGTTTTAACGTTTTGTACACAATAAAAGCTAATAAGTGTAAATAACGGCTGTCTTCTTCTCTGCGAGAAACCTGATGGATCCGTGATTTTATAACTGAGTTCGCATAATAGTGCAGGCATTCATAGCTCAAACCTAATTGAATAATCACGGGTTTAAATTGCATGTACAGTGTCAATAAATCGTTTAGGTCAGTAACATTTTCTTTTATTTTTTTGGGCCGCATTGATTGAGATGATTTTTTCAGTAAGGTAATTTGATAACGCCACTTGTCATCAGATCCTGATCCTGTTACCTTTGCTAACAAGGCATCAAGTTGTGCTTGTTGCTCTTTATTTAAATTGGACTTGATCGTTTGATTAAGTGCTTGTTGATATTGATTAACAGCGTCTACAATCAAAGTAGCCAACCTATTGTAGCTAGGAAGCGCAATTTTTTTGCGCGTTAGCGCTTGAACGATTTCTAGTAAAATTAATTTTGGTCTAAACTGAACCCGAACCATTAATGAAATTTCAGTTTTAGTAAACGCCATGGCCAACGCATCAAATGACGAGAAACCAAAGTAATTCAAAATAAGGCTTTGGTGACGACGATACGTTACCTTATTATAGGTGTTTGGCTGAACGTCATCAGGATTCACGCCTATTTGTTTGGCAATAAACTCAATGTCTGCTTGATGAAACTGGCGTGCGAAAAAGCGATGTCGTGCTTTGAAGTACCCAGCGGAAGCTAAGAAGCACACCTTATTGGTTGGTGTTGTTAGGGTGTTCATTGATTCGTTGAGAGTTAATGGCAAAGAAAAAAATCGCTTACGTTCAACGCTATTAAATAAAGGTGGTGAATCAAAGATGTGTTGCTCTGATGTGTTTAAAATTCTCATTCTGGCCATATTGAGCCCCACGTAATAAAAAACAGTAAAAATAGACGTAGAAACGGACGTTTTTTTAGTTCATAATTGGTTGTATAAATGTCCGGGTATATTACACTAATAATGATCAAAAAATTCATACCAAACACTTTTTTTAAACATCACTGGTTTTGCTCATGAAAATCGTTGCTTATTTACGTATTTCAACCGG
>CANNJI010000201.1 GCA_947504875.1 Legionellaceae bacterium | reverse complement strand
TGCCGGTTGAAAGATAATGGGTTATGTCTGCATCTGACAGGTGCGCAAATGTTACAGTGGTTTTATTCATCACCACTTTTTGATAATCAAACCAGTTGACACCAACGCTGGTGATGACTTGATGGTTGCGACCAGAACAGCTTTTTAACATATCAAAGGCATCTTGATCATCTCGTGGTTTACCTAAAATGCTGCCATACAACACCACTTCAGTATCTGCGCACAACACAGGCATGACAGGCAATTTGCCCCGTATTATCTCTTCCCATGCCGCATCCAGCTTTTCTTTTGTCACCCGCATGGAATACATTTCTGGTGTTTCATTTGGCGCGATGATTTCCGGGGTATCAATCAGCAACAGGTCAAATATTACGTCCATTTGTGTGAGCAATTCTTTTCGTCGTGGGCTTTTTGATGCCAAATATATTTTCATGGTTTTTTAGTTCCCTGCTTGAGTATCGTATGGCCAATATTAGTCCAGTCAAAATGGCTTGCTCGGACTTCAATTGTTTTATTCCGTGATTTTTTGCCTCGTTTTAATGTAACTTGAGATAAAGGTACGTCAAACAATTTGGCTATGTAATGCAATAATGCTTTGTTAGCGCGCCCCTCAATGGGTTGAGTAGCCAGCTTGATTTTTAATGCATCGCCATGCATGCCGACGATTTCATTATGTTTTGATCCGGGCTGAACATATAGCATTAAGGTAATGATGCCGTCTGCTTTTTGGCACCAGCTCTTTGTTGATGTGTTCATTGGTGCAACTTATACAATAGAAGGATAATGACTGATTCAAATAATGAATGGTGTGACATCAGTTTTCTCCAAGCTATGAGCATCCGCTTATTTTTTATAAAGAGATTGTAGCAAACATAATGAACGTTGGCATTTTTGATCAATCAATTATGTTGTTGCCGGTAATGAAGGTTGTTTTTCTTTACCCTCACTTGTCACTGCAGCGCGGTGCTTGCTGTTCGGCGCAAACACGCCATGGAATCGGGTCAAGTGAAACCGGGGCTTAGGCACCAAGGCTGCTAAACGTGCAATGAAATCCAACGGCTCGAATACCACATGGGTCGTCCCGTTTTTGTAGGGAGTCTTCAATTCGTAACTGAGCTTGCCATCCGGTAATCGCTCCAATCGGTGTGTGGATACGGCGGGTCTTGCAATGTAGCGGCAAAGCCGTTCCACCTTGTCTCGTTGATGTGATTTCGCACTGACGCCCGCATGCAGTGAAAAGCCCCCTCCTTTTGCCAGCGTTTGACCATTTGTTTCATCCTTCTCGTAATCTCGGGCAGGCAACGTCTTTAACGTAAAAACCTTCTTGCCTCGCTGAGAACCAACGGCAATTCGATACGTTATGGAGCTGCCTTGCAGCTCATTGATCACATCATCGTCAAATCCATCCAGAAGCAGGCTCCCCTCTTGCGAGCCATTCCTGTTTAATTTATATTTCGGCAGCGATTGATAAAAGTTTAGCTTTAAATTAACGATATGTCGAAGCATAGTTAAATTTAATCGTTTGTATGAACAAATTGCAGGAGCACGCGATGCTCCCTTGCTTTACACAGTGGTATCATTTTCTTGGCAAGAGACAGTGGACGATGGATTGTGGTTACAATTTCTAGGGGCTCTTTCAGTATAACGCCCCCTCACTCGATCCCTCTCTATTGCACGAGTGAATTCTAGCCAATTTTTTACAACATTGGTATAGGCGTTAGAACCCCTTTGAGCATCAACATATCCTATGGATTTGTTTTCTTCTCATCAATGACCTCGACTTCTTTATCGGCATGAAGCTTGGTCTTCATTTCCTTCATTGTTTCACTGGTAGTTTCTGATTTTTTGCAGGTGTTGAGGATTTCCGCAGTTGCGCTCACCGTGTTAGGTGGCGCAGATAATTGGAATGTCGACTTCATTTTTGCAGATAAAATGGGGTCAACCGAGTATAAATTTTTTGTGATATTGGATTTGTTCTCTAACGATTCGGGTAACTCCTCCTTTCTTCTATAAATATAACCCATCAGAATGTCCAGTATTTGTTTTAAAAACCCTTTATTATTTTTATTTAGGTCATCAATAGGGCCATTGCCATTGTTACTCTTGTCACTTATAAAAAGATGATCTATTGGCAAAATATGTTTTGTAATAGTCCCAACTAACGCGTTACAAATCTCATCTAAAGTTGCGAGACCTTTTTGTTTTTCCTGTGGTGTAAGGATCTTATTTTTTTGTCCGTCTGTTTGCGGTAATGGAACTCCATAATCATCTGCCGAAGGTATCAATTGGTCCAGGCTAGTATCAAGCTGATCGATTAATATGGTCATTTCTTTGATTGCCAATTCAGCACTATTTATGGCCTCTCCGTTTTTAAGCAGGGCTTTCTGATCTTTTAGCGCATCAATTGTGTCATAAATGACATCCCGGACTTCTTTAGTTCTTGAATGCAGTGATCCAGCGGTTACCCTGTCCTCAAATTTAAAGAATGAGGTGAGATAGTTTTGTATTTGGCTAAGAATCGATGGAAACACGAGGTCTTTTTTTATTTTTGCAATAACATCATTCATAGGTGTGGCAATCTGGCTATTAAAATTTTGTGTATCAGTGATATTCTCATCTTTTAGTTTGGAATTATTCGCTACTAACGAAGTTTGTTTTTCGCAAACCGCTTGGCAATATACGTTCGCTATAGCTTGCAGCACTAAATCCACTATGCTGACGTTCTTTTTAATGCATAATTCAACCAATTTCATATGATTGTCTACGCCTATGCTCTCTATGAATTCCTTACTTAAACCTGTCTTGTCTGTATTGAACATTCCGCTAGAGGCCGCGTTAACAGCACTGGTTAGATGCGTTTCAATCTCCGAATTTTTGCTTGCAATTATGGCTTTATCGTATGCCTTTGTTGTTGCTCCAGGTGTAAATATGGCTTTGTCAAATATTCGAGTAATTTGTCCGGTATCACCATCAGTGATTGCTTTTGTAATTTTCTCCTGCGCATGCGCCTCTTTTAAATATGTGACTTTCTGTTTTGAAAGCTCGTCTGCAAAGGTGAGCGGTGGCATGTTCATCCCCAAAAATGATCGATAAATACATTATAGTCAATATTTTATCTTTTGAATTAAACTTTGTATGTGGACATACATGTGGGTTTATTTCAGTGTCACGATAACAAAACCACGGTTTTTGTGTGTATCTGAATCCTCTGTCTCCATACTCTTCAGCAATCGATGTTCTGGTATCCAGTAAGGCTCAAAGAGTTCTCGATCAGGGTCCATGATCAACACACGTTTTGTTTTAACATCATAGGCACCTACTGGTGCAAAATGTCCAACACTTTCAGTTCCGCTTATGAATTTTTGATCAAAATTTACAATAATAAAT
>CANNJI010000200.1 GCA_947504875.1 Legionellaceae bacterium | reverse complement strand
TTACAACAACATGGCCTCATTGGAACAACTGATCGCTGAATATCCCGATCAATTTGCCTGTGTTGTTTTAGAGCCTAGCGCAGTAGAACACCCCGCACCCTCATTAACTCATCCTGGGGAAACGTATTTGCATGACGTCCAACGCTTATGCAAAAAGCATGGCATTGTATTTATCCTGGATGAAATGATCACGGGTTTTCGTTGGGATCTAAAAGGCGCACAACATTATTACAACATCCAAGCTGATTTATGCACCTTCGGGAAAGCCATAGCGAATGGATTTTCTGTTGCCGCGGTTGCTGGCAAGCGTGAAATCATGGAGTTGGGTTCAATTGAATTTGCAGGACGTGAGCGTTTATTTTTACTTTCCACCACTCACGGCGCAGAAATGTCAGGACTCGGTGCGTTTGTAAAAACAATGGAATTGCTGCAACGAGATCAGGTTGTGAATCACATTTGGACCTACGGACAACAACTCATTGATTTAATTAACACCAAAGCGGCCAAAGCAGGCCTTTCCGAATTCTTCAAAGCTGGCGGTGTTGCCTGTTCACCATGGTATGCGACGCTGGACCAAACTGGCACGGCATCGCTAGCCTTGCGAACGCTGTTTTCACAAGAAATGATTAAGCAGGGCGTGTTAATGCCCTGGCTTGCCATATGCCATCGGCATGGCGAGATTGAGCTGGAAAAAACATCCATCGCATTGGAAAAAGCATTGGATGTTTACGCACAAGCCATTGAACAAGGTTCAACAAACGGCTTGTTACAAGGTGATATTATTAAACCGGTATTCAGACGTTTTAACTAAAATACGGTCGCGGCTCGGATAACAAACGTGATGACCAAAATCAAAGGCATAATGTATGAACACACTTTTAAACAATAAAGTCATCCTGGTGACCGGCGGCGCAGGTCTTCTCGGTACAGAATTTATAAAAGCAATTGCGTCCAGCGGTGGCATTGCCATCATTGCCGATGTGAATGATACAGCCGGTCTTGATTTAAAAGAAAAAACAGCAAAATCTGAGTACATCAATTTGGATATTACTAACAAACAATCCATTGTGCAGGCGATTGAATCGGTTTCAAACCAATACGGCAAAATCGATGCGCTGGTGAATAATGCTTATCCCCGCAACAATCACTATGGCCGATCATTAATGGACGTAGAATACAGCGACTTTTGTGACAATCTGAATTTGAATTTAGGCGGCTATTTTTTAACCTCACAACAGTTCGCCAGCTACTTCCTGCGACAAGGACACGGCAATATTATTAACATGGCCTCCATCTACGGGGTTGTCGCACCTAAGTTTGAAATTTATGATAATACCCAGATGACCATGCCAGTAGAATACGCCGTGGTTAAATCAGGACTGATCCACCTCACCAAA
The DNA here is from genome assembly GCA_947504875.1 of Legionellaceae bacterium. Classification (GTDB taxonomy): domain Bacteria; phylum Pseudomonadota; class Gammaproteobacteria; order Legionellales; family Legionellaceae; genus CANNJI01. Next base: position 1,994 of record CANNJI010000200.1, on the reverse strand, counting down.
TATTTTGCGAAATTTTTTAAGGGCAAAAACATCCGGATTAATTCATTAAGCCCCGGAGGCATTATGGACGCTCAGCCCGAAGTGTTTCTTGAGGCGTATCGCGAGGTTTGTTTAAACCAAGGGATGCTAGATAAAACCGATTTAGTCGGTTCTTTGCTTTATTTGCTTTCAGACCTGTCTCGATGCGTTAATGGCCAAAATTTAATAGTCGATGATGGATTTACTCTTTAACTCAGGTGTTTTATGACCACGAAATTAAAACGATGCTCCAATTGCTTACTGCCAGAAACGTATGAAACCATTGAATTTGATAACAATGGCATGTGCAATATTTGTAACTCCGCCAAAATAAAAAACGAGCAAATTGACTGGACTGCACGAAAAAAACTGCTGGATCAATTGATTGAAAAATACCGTGGAAAGGGCGATTACGATTGTATCATTCCATTTAGTGGCGGCAAGGACAGCACGTTTCAGCTGTTATATCTGATGAAAGAATACAATATCAAACCACTGGTCGTTCGATTCAACCATGGTTTCATGCGCCAGGTTATTGCTGACAACAATCAACGCACGTTTAAAAAACTCGGTGTTGACGTCATTGATTTCACACCCAATTGGCAAATCGTCAAAAAATTAATGCTCGAATCGTTTATCCGAAAAACAGATTTCTGCTGGCACTGCCATACCGGGATTTATTCATACCCCATGCAGATCGCTATTAAATACAATGTACCCTTGATTTTCTGGGGCGAACCCCAGGCTGAATTAACGGCCTATTATGATTACCTGAATGACGAAATTGAATACGAAGACGAAAAGAAATTCAATATGATCCGAAATTTAGGCATATCAGCCGACGACATGTACGGCATGATCAACAAACCAGACGATCCCATTGATCGCCGCGATTTAAACCCCTTCACATACCCACCGCTGCGTGATTTAAAGAAACTCGGTTATGCCTCTGTCTGTCTGGGCAGCTTTATCCCGTGGGATTATGAAGCCAATACGCGCTGGATCAAAAAAGAACTGGGCTGGCAATCAGACGAGCTTGAAGGCGTACCAAACGAGGTGAATACAACCGGTGAAAAGATCGAGTGTTTCCTCCAAGGAACTCGCGATTACATAAAATACATCAAACGCGGCTATAGCCGAATTACCCAAATCAATTCCATCAAATTGCGAAACGGTAAGACCACCAAAGAAGAAGCTGAAAAATGGAATGCCTTGGAAGGGCACAAACCTGAGTCATTAGACGTATTTTTAAGTTATGTCGGGCTCACAGAAGATGAATTCAATACCATAGTCAAACCCATGGCCATACCACCCTATGAGCATGACTTTGAAAATAACCCCAAAGCAAAACCGGTTTGGGATACCATACAATGGTATAGAGAAGGCGAAAAGACGAATGTAAAGTAGGGGCACGCGGCGCGCGCCCTTCCCTCAAACATCGTGAACTCTGCAACAAGGGGCTGTGTGGCATTTGACTACATACCCCGCAATGTATACACTAACAATATATACATTATCTGGAGTTATTCTCATGAAAATGGCCAAAGTATTTAAATCAGGTAATTCACAAGCGGTGAGACTTCCCAAGGAATTTCAATTCCATAGTAAAGAAGTTGAGATTTTCCGACGAGGCGACAACATTATTCTTCATGAAAAACCGGCTAATTTAAAACACGCATTTGAATTATTAGGCAGCATGCCTGCAGACTTTTTCTCCAATGGACGGCAAGACCTACCTCCACAAGAAAGGGATTTCTTTTAATGACATTACGTTATTTATTAGATACCAATATATGCATTTATATTGCCAAACAAAGGCCGCTGAGCGTCTTACAACGATTTGAGCATTTAGAAGTGGGTGCCGTGGCCATGTCAATTGTGACTTATGGGGAACTGTTGTATGGCGCTGAAAAAAGCCAACATAGAAAACAATCCATGGAAAAGCTTGAAGAATTAGCCACCTTAATCCCTCCGTT
>CANNJI010000199.1 GCA_947504875.1 Legionellaceae bacterium | reverse complement strand
TGAGATATTGCAACGGATGGAGCACCAACTAGACGTGAGCGATTTCTCCGAGTAAAAAGCAACTACGCAGCTTTACTGGAAAGACACCATGTTTTTATCATTCAATTCCAAAATTTGGTTATATCCAAGCCCGATTGATTTTAGAAAACAAATTGATGGTTTAGTGATATTAATCGCTGATCATCTTCATTTAGATCCTACGTCTGGTCAATTGTTTATATTTCGCAATCGCAGCTCAAATAAAGTCAAAATGCTATGGTGGGATAGAAATGGATTTTGGTTATGCTACAAACGTTTGGAGAAAGGAAGGCTTAAATTTCCAGGTATTATTGATGACGTTATGGAGCTAACTGGTGATCAATTAAGCTGGTTATTATCTGGGTTAGATTATATAAAACAAGTGTTAAGTCCTGAGGTAACAGCTACTAATTTTTATTGAAAAATAACATAAAAATATAGAATAAATAATGGGTTAAGGTATAATTTGTGCATGCGAAAACAGGGCGGTATTCGATGACTTACCAAGAAGACGTAAGGAATTTTAGTGCTGAGATTCAGGGACTAAAAGATGAAAACTCTGTACTGATGAAACGATGCGAACAATACGCGCAAGCCTATGATTTATTACGTGAACAAATAAGAGAAATGCAACGTCATCGCTTTGGTAAGAGGTCGGAGCGGTACCTTGATCCTGAAAGCCCCCAACTCAATTTATTTGAGGATAATGCTAATTTGTTTTGCAGCGTAGACGCTGCTGGCCAAGAGATACCGGAAGAAACTCTTCAAATTCCAGCTCATACGCGAAAAAAGAAGCAAAAAGACAGAAAAGAATTGCCTCGTCGTATCGAAATTATCCCGCTTCTAGAACAAGATAAAGTCTGCTCTTGTGGTTCATGCAAAACCGTCATTCGTTATGAGATAAAGGAATCGATTCATTATCAACCATGTATTATTGAAATTCTTGAGCAACGACGCGAAGTGGCTGCCTGTTCTAAAGGTTGTGATAACAGCATTATGACAGCCATTGCACCGTTACATATATTACCCAAAATAAAGGCAACAGAAGCCTTTTTAGCTTTTTTGGTAGTGAGCAAATTAGATGATAGGCAACCGCTTTACCACTTAGAAAAACAATTAAGTCAACGACACGGCATTGATTGTTCACGCCAAACAATGGCGCGTTGGCTTATCGATTTAATGGCGCCACTGAGACCCGTTTATAATCTAATGAAAGATGAAGCGATTGAATACGATATTGGCAGCTGTGATGCGACAACATTGCAAGTATTAAACGAACCAGGTCGGTCTGCAGAAACGAAATCATATGTGTATTGTATGCGCGGCGGTCCTCCAGAAAAATCCGTCATCCTTTATGAGTACAATGATGTACAACATAAGCAGTTTGTTAGTGACTGGTTTGAGGGGTTTTCAGGGTATTTGCACGTCGATGGCGATAATTTTTTTGAACAGGTTGGACAAACGGCAAAGATCGTTAATTGTAATGCGCATGCACGACGCAAATTCGAGCCCATTGCACGTGCTAGCAAAGGGAGCGGGATAGCCAAAGAAGCAATGCGATTTTTTAAAGAACTCTACAAAATCGAACGCGAGGCTAAAAACAATGAATTAACGCCCGAATTACGATATGAGCTGCGTCAAAAAAAATCAAAGCCACTCATGGATAAATTTAAGATATGGCTTGATGACATCTATCCAACCGTTCTGCCGAAATCATCGCTGGGAAACGCCGTTAATTATTGTATTAAATTTGGGGCCGGTCTTACGCGCTTTCTAGACGATGGACGGCTTGAAATTGATAACAACTTAACCGAGCAAGAAATTAAGCCGCTTGTTATTGCCAGAAAAAACTTCTTGTTTTGCGCCTCCGTTGATGGCGCCGACGCTTTGTGTATGCATCTTAGCTTTATTCGAACAGCAAAGCGTCATGGCATTGACCCCTATCATTACTACGTCAAATTGTTAAAGAACATCCCCTACTGTAATACCGTCGAAGATTATGAAAAACTATTACCCTGGAACATTAATTTAGATTATGCACCGCGCGATTAATTAAGCAAAGATGTGTTTCCTGGATCGCTTACGGAGCAACGCATGGATATGCTTGATATTTACACTGACTATTTGATATGCCAAAACAAGCACGCGACTGCAACGGGTTTGTCAGAAATGGTTGATGGTGAATTTTCACACGATAAAGTAACCCGATTTCTTCGACATAACTCCTTTGACTCAAAGATGTTATGGGCATACGTTAAACCAGCTGTTCGAGAACGTGAAACTCAAAGCGGCGTGCTTATTCTTGATGATTCAATCGAAGATAAACCGTATACCGATGAAAATGAAGTGAACTGCTGGCATTATTCTCACGCCAAAGGAGATGTTGTGAAAGGCATTAATTTCCTTTCCTGCATGGTTCGTTACGGAGATTTCAGCGTGCCTATCGGTTATGAAATAATCAAAAAAGACATTCAATACTCTGATATTAAAACTCGACAGCTTAGAAGAAAGGCGACAATAAACAAAAACCAAATTTTCCGCCAACTGATTCAGCAAGCATGCACCAATCATGTCTTGTTTGAATGGGTGTTGGCGGATAATTGGTTTGGCTCCAAAGCCAACATGAAGTTTGTTCATGATGAACTTCAGAAGTCATTTATTTTTGGAATTAAATCTAACCGGACGTTAGCTTTATCCGAAAACGACGCCAAAAACGATCAGTATCAACAAGTACGCTCACTTGAGCTAGAAGAAGATGTAGTTTACAAAGTATGGCTTAAAGGCCTCACTTTTCCCGTGCAATTACTCAAAAAGGTTTTCAAAAACGAAAACGGAACCACGGGTACACTCTATCTGGTCTCTAATGACATGCACTGTTCTGCCGAACGTCTTTATGAAGTCTACCAAAAACGGTGGCGAATAGAAGAGTTTCATAAATCAATAAAACAAAATGCTAGCTTAGAAAAATCACCAACCAAGAAAGTAAAAACTCAGTGCAATCACGTGTACGCTGCCATGATTGCGTACTGCAAGCTTGAAATGCTTAAATTTAAAACAGGACTAAACCACTTCGCTATCAAATATAAGTTGATTGTGCGAGCCAATCAGGTTGCAATGCAGGAGCTAAAAAACATGGCTTGTTGACACGCTCCGTGCGTAAGGTGAGTTATTAGGTACACTGTCTTTTTTTGGGATTCATAGTGATGCATCAATAGCTAAAGGAAGCGATGGCTGGAGAGACTGGGGTTATGGAACGTGGGACACTACTTATTATGATTCTAGTAGGAATACTTGCGGTATTTCAGTAAGCAAAGGAAGCGATGGCTGGGGAGACTGGGGTTATGGAACGTGGGAAACTACTTATTATGATTCTAGTAGGAATACT
>CANNJI010000198.1 GCA_947504875.1 Legionellaceae bacterium | reverse complement strand
TCGATTGCCAAAGTTTTGTCGCGATGCATGCGTTTGACTGCTTGTACTTGGAAGTGTATTCTAATTTGTGTAATTATGCGACATTTTTATATACCGCCTCGGCTATATGCCGTTCACAAGTATCATTCCAATCATCACTATTTACTGCCGCTCTTACTTGCAATAAGGCATGAAGTCCCTCTCTCGACCACCTCATATGTTGCTGTCCTTTACATCGTTTATTAATCAAACTTTCAACGGTGGATTCGGCCATCTGACTAGTAAAAATCAACCCGGCGTCTTGTCTTTTCTGATAATTAACAATGAAATCAGCGTTATTCTCAATGTAAGCAAGCAATAATTGAACTTTTTCTTGTCTTTTTTTATCGTCCGTAAGAGTATCACGTATGGACTGCAATCGTTCAATAGCTTTATCTGGTAAGCCATTCCATAAATACCATTTACCGCCAGATAGCTGTGTATTCATCTCTTCTTGCCCAAGGCGTGTATTTTGAAATTTCATTGCGATGTGATGCCAGTCCAAAATACGCTCGATAGACTGACAGTGTCCTTCTAGTGAATCTACGATATTCCAGCAATTACCTGCACCATCACAGAGCGCCGTCATTTTCGTTTCTGAAGTCATTCCTTGCTTAATGGCTGCATTTAACGTCTGTTGCTTCATGGTATCCTGACTATCTAATAGTGCCGATGCCGCACAATGCTTGCTAGTTAATTCACCGCGTACAGTGCTTATCCCACCGTCTTTTTTTTCTTTTCCACCAGTGTACTTAATGTTTTTTGCATCAAAAACAACTGACGTCATCGCTTCAAAAGTGCGTTTATCCGATTCAACGGTAGCGACATGCCCCCCGTCTACCTGTACATAAAGATGCTCAACTGGTTTAATATTTTTTATCGGAGTATCAGGGTGCTCTGCTATGTTATGTCCAACTGTTTCTGTGATCCGTTTTATTCTGTCATGACTGTTAGTGGATCGTTTTGCATTTGAAAATAAGTTCATTAATTTTTGTGCCTCACGAAAAGTGTGATTGGCTCCCAATTCGGTTTGTATTTTAACAAGGTCAGGGTGAGAAGCGTCACCAAATAATGAGCGAATACTTGGCGTGTTTGTCCATTTACATAATTTACATACTTGACGGCTTATAGCTACCTTATGATCTGTAAAGACAGAATGAAAATCGGATTTAACATAACCACTTTTATAAAGTTTGCCAGAACATTTTGGGCAGACAGACAGGTCGTCTTTAAGAAAAATTGACTGCTGATCTAGTAGTTGCTGCTCAATATGTTTTAGTAATTCGATCTGTTCTGAGTGACGAAACCCAAGATCGATGCTATGATTAGGCTTGGTGACGTTTTTTGTCATAACAATGTCTTTACTAATCACTTCACCAGCATCGTTAAGTGACTCTATAGTTACTCTGACTTGATGAGCCATAGCCATCTCCTAAATTTAAGAAAATAAAGTTTATGTTGAGTATACATCAAATTACTAATTACACAAATTAGAATACACTTCCTTAACATAGGTATATAGTGTTGTCGTTGTAACATTCAGGCGTTTTGCAACTTCATGTGCCACTGAATTACGATCACTCATTGCAGCCATGGCCATTTTAATGGTGTGCTCATCCATTTTTCTTGGCCTTCCACCATTGCGTCCCCTTGCCCTTGCCGCTGCAAGTCCTGCCTGAGTTCGTTCACGGATCAATTCACGCTCAAACTCAGCTAAGGCTGCGAAAATACCAAATATTAATCGACCATTAGCGGTGGTCGTGTCAATTTCAGCGCCAGATATTACTTTGAAGCCAACTTTTTTTTGATGCAGTTCATCAATCAGATTGACCAAGTGCTTCATATCACGACCAAGCCTATCTAATTTCCATACTATCAATGTATTACCTGGTTGAAGCGCCTTGATGCAAGCGCTTAATCCAGGTCTGTCATCTTTTCGACCAGAAGCGAGATCTTGATAAATATATTTTGGATCAACACCCGCTTTTAATAATGCATCTTTCTGCAAATCAAGCAGTTGACTGCCATCTGACTTAGAAACACGCACATATCCAATTTGCATAACGCCATGCCTTAACAAAGAAACAACAAAATTAGTCTATCAGTTTATATTGATTTTCTCTATGGGTTATTTGGTTTGTTTTAAGCGGTTTTTCAGTGAAATTGAAAACGCCAAATAAACGAGCGTTTTTTTTGCGTTTTATCAATATAAGATTTCATTGCAGATTAACTCCAAATGTATTTTATTTTCATTTTGTTGATTATATGCGTTAAAAAATGATATAATGACCTACTTTTTCACATTACGGCGAATGAAATGCTAACTTTAGGTCGTGTAATTAAATCTTTAGAAAAGTTTAAAGGGACTCAGGGGAATTGATGCGATTTGTAATACATTATATTTGTTAGAGATGCCAAATACAGGAGAGGAATCAATCGAGTCTCTTCGAAATCAATTAAATTGTATTTTATCACAAGCATCCTTTAGTACATGTATTTCTGATAATATTAAATTACACGATGTGATTTATGATGCCTTGTTGGTTTTGGCTGAATTTAAACCTATTAATGATGGCGAGATGGATCCAATCACATTTGAAAATGATATTGATGATATAAATCGTGTTTTTGTTTCTACGGGTCATCAATATAATATTCATTCATTAATGAAATGTCATTTTTTTAGAATAAAATACCAACAAGCTGGAAAAGGCATTCTTAATCCACTAGCAGGGACATTTTTTTCTGAAAAAGATGAAGCTCATATTTTGCAGGTTGCTAATAAAATAAGTGCTCAAGAATGCTCTGAAAATTTGATTGCTCATGCCCCTGTTCAGAATCAAATTGTGAATCACCGTCAACCTCATCAAGATAGAAATTTGGTTGGCATGGCTGGATATTGTACTGTTTTGTCTGTCTTGATGTTTGTTACATCGAAAGATGGTATTTTTCCTCAAGCATTCAATATTGCACTTAGTTTGACTTTGTTAGCAATGGGGGGCCTTTGTATCGCAGAACATCGTATTGAGAATATACGACATGGGATAGGCTAGTTTTGGTAGCAAATAAAGTGGGCTCATTCGCAATTAATGTGAGCTGGCTTTTTGTTGGTAGCAATTAATGTGGGCCAAAGTTGAATTTCATTCGCATTTAATTTGGGCCAGATTTGTGCTCTGATTGCGGGCCGAGGTGTTTATGAAAGCGGGCCGTTACAATTAGGCGTGTTCAAAAAAGTGATGTGACTTGCTTTAATAGTTTTATTGGTACGCTGATCAAATACAAATCCTATATTGCTAATTATTTCAAAAAAAGAAGGAATAGTGGCTTTGTCGAAGGCCTCAATAATTTAATCAAAGTGGCTAAAAGGCGTTGCTATGGAATCCTTAAAACAGAGACTCTTT
>CANNJI010000197.1 GCA_947504875.1 Legionellaceae bacterium | reverse complement strand
GCTTTTGGTACCGAGAACAATGTCCTAAAATATTGCGCATAAAGTGGGTTTGACACCGCTGCCATATAACGCCTTGAAACTGCTGAGTAACAGCACTCACAAGCCCTGCATGATCGTCAGACACTAAAAGTTCAAGTCCATTTAACTGGACTTTAGCCTTTTTCGATAATATTCAAATCTAAACGTCTTCACGAATTCCAAGCAAATGGTTTTGGTTAGGATACCCTCCAAAAATATTTACTCCCAAAAAAAAGCGCTCACCCCAAATTAAAGCACAGTTTTTTATTTAAGCTATAATGTAGGCATAACGATTAGAAAAAAGCACTAGATTATGCTAATGAATAGGATAGCCTCATGAAGATTCCATTGACTGAGCCAACATCAACGCGATTCCATTTTAATCCTGCGACCAATCGCATGCATCTGCTTGTTTCTTTTATTGAAGGGCAGGATATTAGCACGGCCAACACGTGTAAGGTAGACGAGCGGTTAAAAGCGTTTTTTGAGGGTGATGCGGTCAGTGAATTGGAATCCTATAAAAGTGTGCTTGAATTTCATATCTCATTGCTAGGGGAAGGTGATACGGTACGAAAGACCAAAGAAGTGCGCCTTTCTCAAATCAATACGTATCTTGAAGCGGTAATCGCCATGAGAAATAACTACATGGCTGTTATGAACCAGTTTCGATCCCAACCGTCTAACTTATACAGCATTCAATTACGACCCCGCGTGCAAGACCCATACTCCAAGGTAGTGAATCCAGTCTTTATGATTAATCGAGGCAATGATAGCCGAGGTACCCCTTTATCGTCGTTATACAACAAGATGCATGAGGCTTTTCCTAAACTCAACTTGAAACGCACTGACCTTACGACCAAGGTATTGGACTCCTTGCCTCAAGATGCAACATTCGACAATATCAAGCAGGCTTTAAAACAACAGTGCAATGAACAATTTAAGACATCTAACATTAATATAGATTTTGACAGTTACTTTAAACGCATACCAGGTCAAGAGAGTATCAAAAAAATAGTCAACAAAGCGCACGTTGATGAAACGATGGGTTTTGATAATGATACAACCCTAGGCGAATATATTGACGCACTTTTATATTTGTGTGCGCCCAATCTGTGGGGGTCAATTCCCGGCTCACCCTTTTATCTTGGCACGTCGTCTGATAAAGCCGTGACAACTGAGCGCTTATCCATTGTAACGCAATTTTATTTAGGCGTTATGAATGTCCACTGCCGTATCAAAGGCATCAGTGATGAAAACTTTGGGGAGATTTTGGATGATTCGCCTATATTAAGTCAGGAACTCGTTGGGGTGGTGTCACAGGCATTAACGCTCGGCGATGATGTGGAACATGCGATTGTCACGTTTTTCAATGCTCACAAGGCCGTATTTAAATTATCCCGTGATTTAAGTCATAAGGATAACAACGGCATACCAAGTGACAAAGATGCGATTCAACAAAAATTTGACATCACCTATCGAACCATAACAGCCACAAAAGAAAATGAACACATGGATGATTTTATGTTATTGGACAGGGAAGCCCATGGCGAAAACGCACCCTTTGTAACGCATGAAGGTGTGATATACACGGATTTTGCGAATATCGCGCCATCTACAGGCCCAAATCAATCCTATTTTGCCGAGATTCGTCATAAGGCGGCCCATCATCCCGAGCTCATCACACCTCAAAATGAGCCCGTTGTTACGGTTGATATCGAACCAGACGCGTTAATGGATAAACTGAGTGACGTGCAATGGGAAAAGCTTCCTAAAGAAATAGTTGATGCATGTCGTGCCTTACCTGCGTTTAAAGTCCGTCAACTTTTGGATGATGTGGCAAAAGGCAAGCAAAATGAAGCGAATACCATCTTGCAAGCATCCGATGACATCCAAATGTTACTAAGAACACCTGGCAAATTTACCGATTACTCAGGACGAACCTTTCATTGCACCGCCTATGAATATGCCTGGTGGGCTAAAGATACGCATATGCGTCGCATGCTAGAAAGCCACATGGACGATGAAACTAAAGTTGAACTGCTAGAAAAAATTGATGAGATAGAACGTTCTGGACTTGCTTATCAACAGCATGGGGTATCTTACAAAAACCCACATTATGACATGAGTTTTGTTTTGAAAAATTTAACTCTGGATGATTTTCGTCAATTACAAACGTTGGTGGGTCAAAACAGTGTAAAAATACAACAGGCCACGGCAGAAAATTACCGAACTATACCGTTTACAGCAACGGAATATGAAGCGCTTAAAAAAGCATTAGAGCAGCGCAAGCCAACGGGTATCGCCTCTTTCTTTTACACATGGCGCGAAGAAGCCCTCAGCGCCAAATTACAATTTGATTTTCATTCTTTGATTACCGATCTAGACTCCTATGTGAATAATTATGATAAATGGAATTATCATCAACAAGAAGAAGCTTGGATGAAGGTTGGCAAGGCTCAACGAGATGTACCCGCGCACGTCGCCCACGAGTATTGCAGGCATGACCGGTCATTTGACCTTGATGCGTATAGAGATGCCGGAGAGTCTAGATTTAAAGAAAAAACACTGCCCCGGGTTCTCACTTTTGATAATTATGTTACGAATATCAAGTCTTGGTTCCCCTTAACTTCGTCGTCTTCTGGACTCGGTTTTGATTTTGGTTTATCTCGCTCGCTTGCGGGCGTGTGGTGCGGGACTGGCGGGGACACCTCCGTGCTCGCCGATTTGGCGGCCGTTAGCCACCTTGATGAAGTAAGAACCGCCGATCTCACGCAGTCGCGTGAAATCCTGGAGATGGCATCACCGAATCATGGTTTGCGGCTTTCATAATAGCGTGGTGAATTAGACCCGCAGCGTAAGCCGCTGGTTTTAAATCCCAACACACCTGTAAAAACCATTCCAGTAACTCTTGGTACTGCCAACTTTGTGCGGTTCCTACCCACCACGTGCTCCAGCGATGCAAATAGCTTCTGATCCTGCAGGGAGAAACCCCAGAGTTGACCATTGCTTTAACATTTTCGCGTGCTTTCCGCAGCGTCCTTGGGTGCGGGACGATACGATCCAGCGCAGGTTCTTGATGGTCAGTTGCGACATTTGTCTCCCCCCCCCCCCAATGAGGTTAGATAATGTGCAGTATTCAATTGAATAACTGATCGTTCATTCGCCTGTGTCACGTTGGTGTTATCCGAGGTTTGCGTACCCGGATAGTTGATGCCCAAAAAGTGAAAACCTGTTTCTATGCGGCCTATGCGCGTTTTTTTACGCGATAAACCAAGGCCTCTTTCTTTTAATACAGCCATCATGCGCTGCTTGCAACGATTAAGTGTTAGGGCTCGCGAACAGAATCACTTGAGCTCACGATATTTTGCGAATGAACCCACGCTATTTTGCGAATAGAATTCGATAAAAAAATTATGAACTCACGTTATTTTGCGAACGGTTTTTTTTGAACT
>CANNJI010000196.1 GCA_947504875.1 Legionellaceae bacterium | reverse complement strand
TTTTGCTACAGTTAGCACATCTATCTATATTACACCGTTTATTACAGGGGTAGTGGCTTATGCATTACTCTCACTCGATCAAATTGGAGTAGAGTTACAAAACCCATTTTCACAAGAAAGATTAAGTCATTTACCTTTAAATAATATATGTAGCAATATTGAAAAAAACATTGGATCTATACCGCTATAATAAATTATTGAGGTTTTTTAAATATGTCATATAGCATTTCAAATCATGCATAATGTGTGGTGTCGAGCAATATTTGCTTGCAGACACGTTAGAAACTCCCACAAGCGATACCGAATTAAACTAATAACTGTTTCACTGTTCTTGGCTAACATACCCATGACCGCAGTTGTCGCTCAGCAAGCAGAAAAAATGTGGTCATTGCTTACATTGTCGGGTAATTATGAAAGGATTGTCTACTATATAGAGCCACAGCTGCGTCTCATTTATCGCGATAATCTATTTCAACAATTTCTCGCCAATTCCGGTATGGGGTATAAAGTTGTTCCGAACTGGCAGATTTGGTTTGGACAAACATTCAGCGCAGATTCGCAAGATGCCGTAGCTGGAAGCCTTGACGAATATCGTCTTTGGCAACAAATCACCTGGCAGAGCAGTTTGCCATCAGTATCGATCATTTCACGTACGCGTTTTGAAGAACGAAAATCACTTTTTTTCTACGATTGGTCTTATCGTCTTAGACAAAAATTGCTTTTAAATAAGCCACTAACCAACAATATGTCTGTCGTCATTACTAATGAAATTTTCTTTAATACTAATAAGGCAAGCTGGATTATAACAGATCGGTTAGACCAAAATCGTGCTTACTTAGGTGTTGAGCAACAAATGTCTGAAAAAACTTATCTAGGAGTAGGTTATATGAACCAATATTTGTCAACACCAACACCACAATCAAATCATGTAATATGGATTAACTGGCGTATCGATTTAGAACAGAGACCTTAAATGGAGTTTAGCCTTTTTTAATCCCAACACCAGTGTGTGTTGAATATTTCAGAGACTGATGATGATTTTACAATACGCTGGAATAGACGGTTCAACAAGCTAAACATGACTACGTAGCAAGGCCATCTGACTGAAAATACAGGTGGATAGGAATTACAAAGACCCTATTCCCCAATTTCCTAAAATACGGTGGTCAAAAAATCGCCCAAACTCCGGCCTCAAGCCTCCTGCATTTTATCTCCATCCAACACCTTCTCCCAGAGGGCGGAAGGTGCCCACTAGCAATAACACAGTGGTGAATTATTCCTTGTTTTTTGAAAAACAAACCACAAAATACGTCCAGCTCAACACCTAATTCCCTGCTTGGTACATAAAAAGCAATCAATAAAATCGATCATAAGTAGTTTTATTTGAATAACTCGTGGCTTAGTAATTAACGAGTCAATTTAGTTCAATTAGATTCAACCTGACTCAGCAGTCTTCGCAGAATAGCTTGAGGTCATTCGCAAAATATCGTGAGCAGAGCCTATTCTGTTTACAAGCCCTAGCATATTAATAACCGCTTATTCTACCTTACAAGACCATTCTAGTCTTTTATTTTCTGACATATCCTCAAAATAAGGAAATCCCTTAAAAATAAGAAGTTGTGTTCACGATAAATGTATAGATCTTCATATTCTAAAAGCGCTAAGATAATAAAACTAGGGTGTCTCATGGAGATGGAAATAATGCTTGAAGATCGCGCAGCTGGTGCCATCATGGGTGCTTTAATTGGTGATGCGTTAGGATTGGGATGTCATTGGTATTATAATATTGATGAATTACATCGAGATTTTGGGCCTTGGATTGCAGATTATTCGACACCTAGAAAAGATAGATACCATGCTGGGATGACAGCAGGTCAACTTTCACAAACAGGCATTATTTTTGTGATGCTGCTTCGTTCTGTTGTTGAAAATAAAGAATATTTAGAAAATGATTTTACCAGAAGATTAGATGAGGATTTATTCCCGTTGCTGGATGGAAGCCCAAATAACGGCCCTGGTGGATACACAAATCAATCTATTCGTGATGCCTATCGACAACGCATTGAGCAAAAAAAATCATGGGCTGAAATCCATGGGAATTCTGACACGACAGAAGCCGCTGAACGATGTATTGTATTGGCATCTCGATATGCAAAACATCCTGCAAAAGTAGCCGTTACAGTCTCTGCTAATTGCACGCTCACACAAAATGATGAAATGGTTGTTGCCATGACAACATGGCGTATAACTGTATACTTGCACAGCTGATATCGGGAGACTGTTTAACACCTTCTATTTCGAATAAACTAATGGATTTGGTTTATAGTGGCACGTTACCTTTCCATACCATCACAGCCCTGGAGACTCCAACCAAGAAAAATTTAAATCGACCGCAAGCGGGAGAATTTTCCTCACCTGATGCATTGTTAACGGCTGGTTTTGCAGCACAAGCAGCACAAGACGTAGGTATCAACATTGAACCCGCTTCAAAAGTATCAACGATTTATGGCATGCCTTGTGCTATTTATCATCAATTGCCAGCAGCGTATTATCTTGGCGCTCGATTTAAAAATGATTTTGAATCTGCAGTATTACATGCCATTAATGGTGGTGGTCAAAATATGTCTCGAGCGATGTTAACCGGTGCACTTGTCGGTGCCCAGGTTGGATTAACAGGTATTCCAAAGCGCTTTATTGATGGCCTTGAAAATTCAGAAGAACTTTTGCAATTGGCTAAAAACCTTGCGGAATTAGCTGCAAATAATCAATAGGAGATTGTCAATGCAGAACAAAAAAATTGCTTTAGTCACTGGCGCCAGCCGGGGAATTGGAAAAGACATTGCATTGAAGTTGGCAGAATCAAATATGAATCTCATCTTAACCTATCGAGATGAAAAAGATAAAGCCTATGCCGTTGCTAAACAAACTGAAGCCCTTGGTGCCAAGGTACAAATCATACAACTGGATATGTCTCATGTTAAATCTATTACCCCTTTTGTTGATACACTAAAAAAATGCCTGGCAGAAAACTTTGCGCAAGATAAGCTCGACTTTCTTATCAATAATGCAGGGATGGGCGCAACCGTTCCTATGGAACAAGTCACTGAAGATATGTTCGATACGTTTATGAATGTGCATTTCAAGGGGGTTTATTTTCTAACTCAAGCGGTGTTAAACATGATGAACTCTGGTGGCCGTGTAATCAATATTTCATCTAGAACCACGCGTTCTTGTAATCCAGGGTATTCTGTATATGCTTCGATGAAAGGTGCTATAGAAGTACTCACAAAATATATCGCCAACGAATATGGGGCTAAAGGAATTGCTTGTAATGTTGTGGCGCCCGGCCCAGTTGAGACTGATTTCAATAATGCAATCATACGAAATAACCCTGAGTATAAGAAGATGTTAAGTGATCTTTCACCTTTAGGACGGGTTGGAAATCCAGATGATATCAGTGGCGTGGTCGCTTTTCTTTGTTCCGATGGTGGAAAATGGATCAATGGCC
>CANNJI010000195.1 GCA_947504875.1 Legionellaceae bacterium | reverse complement strand
CCGAACCGTGACCGTTAGGGAGCGGAAAGTATATACAAAATCCGAACCGTGACCGTTAGGGAGCGGAAAGTATATACAAAATCCGAACCGTGACCGTTAGGGAGCGGAACTTTATGCATAAATCGCCGTGAGTTCACGCAATCCCTGTCAACGTTGAAATTAAAAGCTGCAACTTTTTACGACCACGATATACGTTAATGTCTAGCTTATAAGCCGCGTGCAGATAACGCATGCGGTGATTAGGCCACTCCGATAAATTCACATGAAAGGCAATCGCGTCAACAGCCTCACCCCCTGCTTTAGCGCGCAACAACAGTTTAAGATGAAATTGTCCAACCAAGCGTTGATCTAAAATTTCAAATTCATTATCAAATAAAGGTTCTGGAAATTGCTGGCCCCAAGGCCCGCTTTCTTCAAGTAAAGTCGCAAAGGCTAAATTTAAATTGTCCACTTCAAGTGGACCATCACTCAACAAATTGTCAGTGCACATTGTGATATCAATATGCTGACTCACTTCATGAACAAAGGCCTCTTTAAATAAATCAAATTTTTCAGGCGGCAAACTTAAACCCGCGGCCATTGCATGCCCACCAAACTTGGTGATTAAATCAGGAGCGTCACGATGAACTGCGGCCAACACATCTCGAATATTAAGCCCCGGAATTGAACGCGCTGAGCCTTTTAACTCTGAATCACTGACTTTCGCAAACGCAATCACTGGGCGATGATAACGCTCTTTCAAACGCCCAGCTAAAATACCTATGACCCCTTGATGCCAAGCCGTATCCATTAAACACAATGCAACCGGTAGCTCAACAGCAACGTTGTTTTGAGGTAAAGCAAGATGGTCAAGTGCTGCAATTGCCTGTTCTTTCATATCCAGTTCAATTTTACGACGCTCAACATTCAGCGCATCTAATGCCAACGCGTGCGCCTTGGCATGTTCAATATCCGTTGCCAATAAACAATCTATTCCAAGCGACATATCATCCAGTCGTCCGGCCGCATTTAAACGAGGTGCCACAGAAAATCCTAAATCACGCTCTCTTAAAAAAGCTGCCTCGCGCCCCGCGACTTCAATTAACGCGAGAATACCTGGCCGACAAAACCCCTGCCGTATGCGTGCTAACCCTTGATTGACAAGAATCCGATTGTTTTGGTCCAATGCAACAACATCTGCAACGGTTCCCAATGCAACCAAATCTAAACATTGTGACATATTGGGAACATCAATCCCCGTGGCGTCAAAATAACCCGACTCACGCAGTTGATGGCGCAATGCGAGCATCACATAAAAAATAACCCCAACCCCTGCAATTGATTTACTAGGGAACACATCCCCGACTTGATTAGGATTAACAATTGCGCAGGCTTTCGGTAAAGACTCGCCTGGCAAATGATGATCAGTGACGAGAACATCAATTCCATAGGCATTTGCAGCATCAACACCCTCAATGCTTGCAATTCCGTTATCTACCGTAATGATCAAATGCGGTCGCCACTTATGTGCAATATCAACAATTCCTGGCGTTAAACCATATCCAAACTCGAATCGGTTGGGCACCAAAAATTCAACTGTCTTTGCCCCCATCAACCGCAACACGGAAACAGCCAAAGCACTGGACGTTGCACCATCTGCATCAAAATCACCAATCACTAAAATACGCTGTTGTTCACGTAAAGCCCGCTCTAAACGCTGCGCTGCTTTGTCGATGTCGGTTAACAAAGTAAACGGTAGTAAACACTGCAAGCGTTTATCAAGTGTATCGTAATCGGTAATTCCACGTGAGGCATAAATCCGCTGCAAAACAGGAGGAAGAGCACTTAAACTATCTGAAATTAAAGGAATATCTCGCCGCGTGATCTGCATTGTCTTAGCGTCTCCAAAAACGTTTAAACCAAGGTAATGGTTTTATGGTGTAAGCTTGGTTAGACCAATACCAATCAACACGAGTGCTCGTAAGACGAGCTTCAAGGTGAGGCGCATACTGACAAGCATGGTCTGGAACAAAAAATACCGTGTCCTTTGTAACAGACAAACCTGGCGTATCATAAGTTACCAAGGATGATAATCGTGAGCAGGCCCTTTCCCAGAGCGGATTATGACTACATATCACAAGAGAACGATCTTGAGGCTCTTCTAATGGACCAGCCCCCCATACCCAAAGGCCATTCACTTGAATTCCTTGTTGTTCTGCGTGCGTGTGCAAAAATAATTGGCTTTCGGTAATAAAACGCAGCCAAAATGGGGTCGACTTACATGCTTCTAAAAAAGGCCTGATTGATTGACCTAGCACACCATTTAAAGCTGTGGCATCTAGGGGCTCATCAGTTTGTATCAGCCAAGTATAGTGATTATGATAATGGAGCCGGATGTTGTCTTCTAAAAGAAACTCAGCAAACGCGGTACATAATTTACGTGAAGCCTCTGCTGTTATATCAAGCGTTACGCCCCCCGCAGCAATCATGGCATCACGATGTGTCGCTTGCCAAAAGACAGGGGAGGCAACAAGCCAACGTCCCGACAGACCATGATATGCGCGTAAAAAGTCGCCCACTGGGGCATCTTGGCCAAGATATCCGTAGGTTCTTAATAATTGATGATATGGATCTTGAACACCTAATAAGGGCGTACTTTTTACAGGTAAAACATCAAACTGCCCATCAAGAATAACGTCCATTTAGCACTTTCGCTTTTTAATATGATAACATCAGAGCATTGAATTATAAGGCCTATGAAACACAATGCAAATTCATTTAGAAAAACCTAACCAACACACCATTCAAAGTTATAGCAACACCGGCGTTGTTGTTGATGATATCCATTATGAAAACAGTATTATTATTAGTCCAACACAGATCATCAACCCATGGTCAATCAAAAGCTTCGCGTTACTCAATGAAACAACCCTTGCACCGTTACTTGATTTAAAGCCTGATCTAATTTTAATTGGTCATCAAAACGCTCATCTCTATCTTAAACCGGAGTTGATGCACCACATCACTCAGCACAAAATAGGTATTGAGTGCATGTCCATCGGTGCCGCCTGTCGAACATTTAACGTTCTTTTAAGTGAAGGGCGCAGTGTTGTCTTAGGCGTTATTTTTTAGGGCTTGCGCCCCTCAGGCCCAGTAAGTTGTTTTAGCGTAACGCCACACCCCATTCGTCATCCCAAGCACAGCGAGGGTTCTCAGAATGCGTCACAGAGACACATCGTAGAAAATTCCTCGCTGTGCTCGGAAAGACGTGGGAAGTTATAACCTGTGCGTAATTATTATCTGAATTTTAACAATAGAATCTATTGACAAGAAGACACTGTTCGTAACTCATTGAAAAATATGATTTTAATGGAAATAAATTCAAGAGAACCTCAGAAGAATTAGTCGGTGTCGCGAAATGATTTAGACGATGATAGTGAATGTTTTTTGAGGTGATTTTGAATTTTACGATAAAATTTTCAATATTGACACGTAAATCATAAAAATTCCAATAAAATTTGCCTTATTGCCTT
>CANNJI010000194.1 GCA_947504875.1 Legionellaceae bacterium | reverse complement strand
TAGTTTGGATAATGTGGATGGCCCTTGCAAGAGCCTTTTATAACCGAGTAAACAACCTTTTTATACAGCTGTTCTATTTTCAAACTTAACCCGATTAAAAAACTTTACAGCAGTATATGGACTCAATCAAGGCAATAAGGCAATAAGGCAATAAGGCAATAAGGCAATAAGGCAAATTTTATTGGAATTTTTATGATTTACGTGTCAATATTGAAAATTTTATCGTAAAATTCAAAATCACCTCAAAAAACATTCACTATCATCGTCTAAATCATTTCGCGACACCGACTAACTTGTGTCGGTGTCGCGAAATGATTTGGCCGATCACGTCATCCCGAACGCAGTGAGGGTCCTCCCGAATCAAGAACCATTCTTCGCCATCAGGAGATCCTTCGCTGCGCTCTATGTGTATCCAAGACAGAAATCACTCACTCACTTTAGAGCATAAATCAGAAGTCGTACTCAGCAAAGCAAGTTCTTAGTAAAGCGAACGTCATGAAGCTCACAGAAAGCGGTAAAGTGACGGAAACAAAATTGAAAAGAATAGCGGCACTATCAGCAGCTAATTTCGATATGGTGTTTACACATGTGATACATCATACTTGGCATGATACGCCGCTTTTAAATACTGGATTTTTTCCTGAATCAAGGCACTTAACATGATGAAGCAACCATCTTATCGAGACATATTTAAATTATAGATTAAGCAAAGAGAGTAGCAAATAATTGAGCCATTCAGCCTATTTATTGATCTCTCAGTGTGCTAAAATATTAGTTTAATGAAAAAACAAGGACAACTCATGTCGAGATCAAGCAAAATTGATTCAACCGTACAGCAATATTTCTTCGAAAGAAAACGACGATTTACTGACACCATCAGGCGCTTGCGAAGAAACGATCCTGAGCTTGTCCATGTTGATTTTAAAGGAATGGCATTGAATGACTATTTAGTCCATCAGTTATGTGCAGCCATAAGAAATAATACAGCCCTCAAGTCTATAGATCTCAGTTTTAATTTTATAAGTAGCGCTTGCGCACAAGCACTTGCATCTTGTAACTGCAAAAATTTAACAAAATTAGACATCAGCCACAACGAGATCCAAACAATGGGTGCTGTAGAACTAATGCGTACAAGACAATTCAAGTCACTCAATATCAGTTATAATAAAATTGTATCTGATGACCATACGGCTGAATTAGCCCATCTTCTTGAACAAGATGTAACCTTAGAAATACTGGTTCTGACCAACAATACCATCGATGAAACACTGCTGAGAGCTCTGGCTCAAAATACACATCTAAAAGTACTTGATACAAGCTATGCATATTTAGATGATAATGGCGCCCACATTTTAGCGCAAAACAAAACGCTAAAATCGTTAACCCTTAATCATAACGGTATCACCACCAATGGTGCAAGAGCATTTTTTTCAAATTCTGCGTTAACTCATTTAGGACTCAGCAATAACCGAATTGATAATGGTATTCTCGATGTTATAGAGATCAACAGTACATTGATATCACTGCATATAAAAGATAATACTATCAATAAACGCGTCATGCGACGCATTAAAGATAAAATGCTTAATAATGCATGGGCATTTAGTGAAGACATTCAGCGCCTTTATGCTTTTAGCTCGGTCATATCAAACTCTAGAAAAAAAGTTGATCAAGATGTGTTTAGAATGATTTGTGACCTTTATTTGCCTGAAACACCTCAAAAGGAAAGGATAAGAGAAAAAGTTTTAGACGATGCAATCGGTCGCTACAAAAGATTTCTTGACGCAAAAGCGACCGCATCTGATGAAACATTAGTTAGCCTGTCGGATGCATCATCAAAAAAAAGCAGGTAAATCTATATGTGATTGTTGCGCTGCCTCATCGCCCACAACACTAAAATCGTAAGTGGGGTTGCTGGCCATGAGTTGACACGTGATATTCCAGACAGGTTAAAAGACTTATTACCTGCTCCAGAGGAATTAGAGGGAAAAATTCTATTTGAGCTTGGATTGGATGAAAATTTCAGTGGCAATTAAAGTGGGCTCATTCGCATTTAATTTGGGTCAGATTTGATATGAGCGTCAATATTATGCCAATAGAAACCCATCGTGTATTTTTTATGTTATAATTTTGCTGGTTTAAGGTGGGATAATACAAAATATGAAAAGAAATAAGACACTTAGCAATTACTCTTTGGTATCGCTTATGGTTGAAGTGAGTGCAATTACGGATACGATTAAAGAAATGCGTTCAAAAAAAGAAAAAGGGCAGTCCAGATCACCGTGTTCGGTGACTGCAATGCCGAATAGTCCAGAAACCCGTATTCCCTCGTTAAAATTCAGTGCATATGAGCCGGCTGCGGTTATCTCACCGACGAGTAAACAGAGAAGTGGTCGATTTGATAATCATTGTGCGTCACCCGTAAAAACAAAGCAGAGCCTTTTTATAAACACCATTTGCAATCGAAAGGTTCTTCAGCAATCGAAAAAGAATCATTGCGCATATTCGTCTATCGGCCCAGCTCATCTATAATCAATTCAGCAATTTCTGCCTTATGCATTGTTCGTTATAGCGTGGGCTGTGTTATCGTAGAAGATTCCTCGCGTTGCTCCGAAAGACGTGGGGGGGGGTTACAAATTTTTCTCAATGGCCTGTTTAATCCGATGACTGCTTGGTGTAATTGTGGAGTGAAAGTAATCAATTAAATGGCCTTCACGATTAATTAAGTATTTATGGAAGTTCCACTTGGGTGCAGTGCCAAAACCCAGGATTTTTTTCGCCCAAATATAAAAGGGATGTGCGTTGTCGCCTGATATGACTTCTTTCGAAGCCATTGGGAAAGTTACGCCATAATTGAGCTGACAGAAGTTTTCGATCTCTTGATTGCTTCCTGACTCTTGTTGACCAAAGTCGTTACTTGGCAAGCCAATGACGACAAATCCTTTATTTTTGTAGTCATTGTAGAGTTTTTCTAGTCCCTTATATTGTGAAGTAAAACCGCAACGAGACGCCGTATTAACGATCAAAATCACTCGACCTTCAAACTCTTTCAGTGGCATAGGTTTTTGAGCGCTAAGGGTTTTAAAAGAAAAATCATAAGCTGTTGTATCCAATACGGTTTTTTTCATATTTTTTCCTTTATAAATAAGGTGCATTATAACCACGGCGATGGCATTTAAAAGCTCAATATATATGCACAAAACCCGAACCGTGACCGTCAGGGAGCGGAAAAGTTAAAATAGCCATGTAGAATGTTCTATTTTTATTTTCCAATACAGACATTGGTTAGCCTTGTTCATTCACAACATATTGTATTGCAGTTTCGACCTCGGCTTCTTTCCATAAATATGAATACTGGTCTCCTTCACTATTACTTAGCCTAAAAAGTATTAATAGAACAGTAAGTTAAGTGTGAGTCAAGTGCGCAACAGAAATTTCCGCTCCCTGACGGTCACGGTTCGGGTTTGTGGATAACTTTTCCGCTCCCTGACGGTCACGGTTCGGGTTTGTGG
>CANNJI010000193.1 GCA_947504875.1 Legionellaceae bacterium | reverse complement strand
CACCATTTTTCGGCTCAACCCATAGAAAAGAATTAGACTCAACCCATAGAAAAGAATTAATTGTAAAGTTTTTTACCCTGTAAAGGGCCGTTAGCTCAGTTGGTAGAGCAGAAGGCTTTTAACCTTTGTGTCGTAAGTTCGATTCTTACACGGCCCACCATCATTCAGGAAATTTTTCACAGGCGCTCGTAGCTCAGCTGGATAGAGTACTTGGCTTCGAACCAAGGTGTCGGGGGTTCGAGTCCCTCCGAGCGCACCATTAAAATCAACAACTTACCTCTAGTTTGTGACCAAAAAACCAAGTTACTGTGACCAAAACGTGTCTAAACACGTTCCGCAGCCACTCTTAGGTGTAACGGCCCGCTTTCATAAACACCTCGGCCCGCAATCAGAGCATAAATCTGGCCCAAATTAAATGCGACTGAAAATATTATTCGACCCACATTAATTGCGTCTATAAAAAACATGGCCCACATTAATCGAGAATGAGCCCACTTTATTTGCGACTGAGATTTTTAGCATCACCAGAAAAACGCTCGTTTTCTTGGTGATTTCATTTCTTGTAAAAAACCACCCAAAACAAACCAAATAACTCATAGAGAAAATCAATACAAACTGATACACTATTTCGGCTGTTTTCTTATTGGATTTAGGGATGATGTTAATCGGATACATGCGTGTTTCAAAATCAGATGGTAGCCAACTACTTGATTTGCAGAAAGATGCCCTATTAAAAGCAGGCGTAGAAAATAAATACATCTACGAAGATCTTGCCTCTGGTCGTAAAGATAATCGTCCAGGTCTAAAAGCTTGTGTGAAAGCACTTCAGCCAGGCAATACATTGGTTGTTTGGAAGCTGGATAGACTGGGACGAGACATGAAGCATTTGGTTACGCTCATTGATGAGCTGAATCATAAAAAAATTGGATTCAAAGTTCTTTCTGGATCTGGTGCTGAAATTGATACAACGACAGCCAATGGGCGACTCGTATTTGGTATTTTTGCTGCACTGGCTGAATTTGAAAGAGAGCTCATTCGCGAACGCACCCAAGCAGGTTTAGCTGCTGCGCGAGCAAGAGGTCGTAACGGCGGTCGTCCGAGAAAAATGGATGCACACACCATTAAAATGGCAATGGCAGCCATGACTGATCGAAACTCTGTTGCACATGAAGTTGCAAAACGATTAAATATCACTACAACGACACTCTACACCTATGTTAACGGCGATGGATCATTAAAAGAGGCTGGTAGTAAATTACTTAATCAATTCTCAACAGAAGAAGCATAATATGGCAAAACGGATCTCAGTTGAGCAGTTAGTCATATTACATAACCAATTAGAGATTTATCCTCTAAAACATCCTGCACGAAAGAGTTTGGTTGAAGAGTTTGCTCTAAGCTTTGGAGTATCAACCAGCACAGTTTATCGCCAACTACGACACAATATTGATTTTCATCACCATCAACGCAAAGACTGCAATCAACCAAGAGCCATATCTACAGATAACATGTTAATGTACTGTCGCTTAATTGCCGCACTTAAAATACGCACTAGCAATAAAAACAACCGACATCTATCAACTCCAAAATGCATCGAAATATTGGAGTTACATGGGGTAGAAACCGCACATGGTTTGGTTAGAGCACCTATTGGGTTATTGAAAAAAAGCACGGTTAATCGCTATATCACACAATGGGGGTTTTCACATCATTCGCTGTTATCTGTTGAACCAGTTGTTGTCCATTTTGAAGCCGAGGAAAGCAATGATTGTTGGCAGTTTGATTTTTCACCATCAGATTTAAAAAAATTGACTAAAAATAGCGAACATAAATTATTCATAGCTAGTGTCACTGATGACAAAAGTGGCGTGCTTTATTCGGAATATATTGAAGCTATGGGTGAAGATGCATTAACAGCATTAAAGTTTTTATTCAGAGCAATGTCGGTCAAAAAAACACCGGGTTTTCCTTTTCAGGGGATACCAAAAATCATTTATACCGATAATGGTGCTTTCGCTCGAAGCGCTATTTTTAAAAGAGTATTAGCAAGTCTTGGCATTGAGCTGAAAACACATATGCCAAAAGGCTCTGATGGTAGACGTACCACCGCTCGCGGGAAAGGAAAAGTAGAGCGCACGAATCGTACTACAAAAGAATCTTTTGAAACGTTATTTCATTTTCATCGACCCAACACATTGGAACAGGCTAATGAATGGTTAATAAATTATCTGTGCCAATATTATGAGATGCCGCATCGCTCTGAAAAGTTATCACGAATTCAAGTGTGGCTGAACTATCTACCCACGAATGGTTACCGACAAATGTGTTCTTGGGAGAAATTTTGTCAATTCGTTCGTGAGCCAGAGACACGCCAAGTAGGCTCAGATGCTTGTGTCAGTATTGATGGGATTTCTT
This sequence comes from Legionellaceae bacterium, assembly GCA_947504875.1. GTDB lineage: Bacteria > Pseudomonadota > Gammaproteobacteria > Legionellales > Legionellaceae > CANNJI01. The sequence continues at coordinate 1,099 of CANNJI010000193.1, read as the reverse complement.
ACCAACTCACACCAAATATGGCTGGTAATGAGGTTATTTTACTGCTTGGTATATTAGATAATGAAGTATACGTAGAATTTAGCGAGCAAAAATGGGGGCCGTTTTATCCGAGCAGTGGTCCTATCCCTTTGAACTCATATCGTAAACACCCAAAAACCAACACTGAAAAACTAGCAGACGACATAACATGCTTAGCTCAATCCATTTCTATTCCGTTGTCCGTGATGACAGGACATGATGACAAAACGATTGAACGATTAACGAAAGCACGCGCCATTACAAAAAACCAGTCGTTTGTTCCATTCGAGGAAGAAAAAACACATTTGTTTGCAGATCAATTAGAGGCTAAACAAGCCATCGCTCGTTTTTTAGGTAAACCTTTGGCGGAGTTACTGCCACAACAAATACAAGTGATCAATCAAATTGTAGGAGAGACTTTAAATAAAGATCAGATTGAATCAAAAGTGAAGCAATATTTTACTTTGTCTCTTCATCAAATACTAACTAAGGAGTAGTGTGTGTATACAGAAGTTATGGATTTCTTTGGTTTAAAGCAACCACTTATTTGTGCAAGTTATTACGACACAGAGCAGCGCAAGAAGCTATATAAAGAATTAAAATTTCTGATTCAAGCGGGCGGGATTTATGCGTTAACAGGCATGGTCGGCGCAGGAAAAACAACGTTATTAAATCAAATTCAACAAGAGATGGAGCTTGAGAATAAAATATCGGTCTCTCGATCATTATCCACTGAAAAACATAAGTTAAATGTGAGTACTATTTATTTGGCGTTGTTCTATGATCTCACAAAAACGGATAAAAATTTCAAGGTCCCGACACAAGGTGAAAAAAGAGAACGCCAACTTTTAGATTTAATCAAAAAACAAAAAAAGCCAGTGGCGCTATTTATTGATGAAGCCCATGATATACATGGACAAACATTAACTTCTCTCAAGCGGATTATTGAGGTAATTGCACAAGGTGGTTGTCAGCTATCTATTATTTTGGCTGGTCATCCTAAACTGGGTAATTCATTGTCTAAATCTAGTATTGAAGAAATTGGCGCCAGAACCAAAATATTCAACATCGATACCGCTAT
>CANNJI010000192.1 GCA_947504875.1 Legionellaceae bacterium | reverse complement strand
TGCGAAATGCTTGCCGCAGATTTATTGAGAGACCAAAACTACGATAGCAATTGTGCATTTTATACCAATGGCGCTGGTCGATATTTAAAGAATGCCGCAACCATGATTGAGCAGGAACAATACCCACAAGCAATTCTAGATATGTTGAGGGCTGAGGAAAGACTAAGAGCAGCTGAGTTGCAAAAGGAAAAATGTGCCAATTTCTCTAACATTGCCGAAAGCTATATCAACCAAGTGGTGGTGCGTAAAGAAGAACTAATTCGTTTTAATGCGGGTCTTTATAACTAAAAGGAGAAGGAAAATGCTGATATTAACAAGACGTATTAATGAAAAGCTAATTATTGGAGAGGATGTCAATGTCATTGTTCTTGGGGTGAAAGGCAATCAGGTAAGGCTTGGGATTGAAGCCCCAGAGTCGGTCAATATCGTCAGAGAAGAATTGCTTCAGCCTAACTCAAAATACTTTAGCTTTCAACGACAGGCATTAATTGGGGCGCTGTAGTTTTATGAGATGTGAACCGTTTGTGAACCATTAAATCAAAGGAGAAAAGGAAATGAGAACAAAAACAATAGGGAATATAACAAAAGTATCAATGTTAAGTGCTTCCATAGTGCTATTAAGCGCCTGTGCTGCAACACAAACCGTGATTGAGCATCGAAACTTAGAAACCAAGACAAATTTATCAAATACGATTTTCTTAGATCCTGTTTCGGATAATCAAAAGTCAGTGTTTATCTCGGTAAAAAACACATCCGACCAAGAAATTGATATAAGCCGAAGACTATCAAACGCCTTTAAAAGCAAGGGTTATGTGGTATCAAAAAACCCAAGTCAGGCGCATTACTTGCTCCAAGCCAATATTCGAAAAGTTGGCAAGATGTCTGTGGCTGCAAGCCAAAATGCTCTAGGCGGTGGTTATGGTTCAGCGTTAGCAGGTGGTGCGACTGGGGTAGCACTTGGAGCACTAGCTCAAAACAACACTGCAATGCTAGCAGGTGGCGTTGCTGGTGGTCTTGTGGGACTTGCGGCTGATGCGTTAGTTACGGTTGAATGTTGATACCACCTGTTATGACGGATGTACAAATGATACGACTGTGGTGGTTACAGACCCTACGCATGCACTTTATCCAGGTGAGTATATTGTAAACAAGATTGGATTTAAAAGAGTTTTTGTTATTTGTAATGGGACACAGATTGCAATCCCGAAGAACTCAACAAACTTGGAGTATATAAGTAGAGATAACGCTAGCAAATTAACTGATGAGAGTGTAAAGGAGCTAATTCTACTGGCAAAGGAATTAGGAGTGATATGTCTATAGACCCATCAGTACTTTTTATTAATTTGAGCGGTATGGAACAAAAGGAAGTAATCCTAGGTATACAACAAGTTTTTAATGAGGTGATTAATGAATGCATCGAACAAAATAACAAACGAACATTTGAAAAAAGTAGCACTGGTGTATGTGCGCCAATCCACCCAGAGTCAGTTGACGAAAAACATACAAAGTTTAGAACTGCAATATGGCTTAAAAGAGAAAGCGAATACGTACGGATGGGGCAACACAATGATAGAGGTGATTGATTCAGATCTTGGAATTTCTGGCTCTAGTAAAGATAATCGCGAAGGATTCAAAGAAGTATTGGTCAAAGTTTCATCTGGATCGGTGGGTATAGTTTTTGCTTATGACGCAACCAGACTATCAAGAAACTGTGGCGATTGGTATAGCTTATTGGATATATGCGGATACAAGGGAACATTGATTGGCGACAGTGATGGTATTTATGATCCATTCGATGTAAACGACCGATTACTATTAGGCTTAAAAGGACAATTGGCAGAATTTGAGTTAAAAACAATCAGATCCCGGATGCATGCGGGAAAAATGAATAAGGCACGGAAAGGTGAGTTATATCTGGATTTTCCATCAGGATACGTAAAGTCTCCATTAGGAAAAATAGAGTTAGATCCAAATGAAGATATTCGTATGAATATCAAATTAGTTTTTGATGTATTTAAAAAACACAAATCGCTTGCAAAGACATTAAAATATTTTGTTGATAACAAAATTGAAGTAGCTAGAAAACAACCGAATGGTCACATAGAGTGGAAAGCAGCGACCTCGTCTTCATTGTTGCGTATATTGAAAAACCCGACTTATGCTGGTACTTACGCATATGGTAAAACAAAAAATATTCTTGGTTCACAAAATAAAAAGCGCGAAGCGATTGATCCAAATGAATGGCATGTATCCATGCGGGATAATCATCCCGCATATATTAGCCATGAAGAATATGAAGAAAATCAAAAACAAATCAGAAATAATTACGCAGAATATCGTGATCGAATATCTTCTGGTATCCCCAGAGCAGGCCAAGCACTTTTACACGGATTAATCTATTGCGGGAAGTGCGGACACAAGATGTATGTGGCATATAGATCAACTTGTTTTTATATGTGCACGCATGCAAAAAGAGCCAAAGGCAGTGAGAGATGTTCATCAATCAACGCTAGCAGTATCGATCATGCGGTCTCAGAAGCTTTTATTAAAGCAATGAGTCCTATCGAGCTGGATGCATACAACAACGCCATCAAAGAAAACAATAAGGTATTTAAAAAAACCGAAGATTTGATGATCAAACGCTTAGAACGAAAAAATTACGAAACCAAGCTTCGAGAAAAACAATATATGTCGGTAGATCCTGAAAATAGACTTGTGGCATCTAAGCTTGAAGAAAACTGGGAGTTGTCATTGAAGGAGTCGAGCTTGGCTAAGAAGGAACTTGACATATACAGTAGCAGTCATAGCAATCAGTTGCCAATATCTGATGAAGAAAAGGCTGTTTTTGAGGATATCGGTAAGAATTTACCTGAAATATGGAACGATGATACAAGACTTAAAATTGATAAGAAAAAACAATTAATTCGCACTTTGATCGAGAAAGTTAATCTAACACGAATTTCAAATGATACCTGTGTTATCAGAATTGTATGGAAAGGCGGGTTTGTTTCCGAAATCAAACAGTCTATGAAAGTTAACAGCTTAAAAGAACTATCAAATCACAATGATTTCATTGAAAAATTTCAAGAACTTTACAGAAACGGTCACAGTGACAAAGAAATAGCTGGAATTATGACTTCATTAGGATATAGAAGCGCATCTTTATTTTTTGTAACAGAGCAAACAATCAAGGGTTTAAGAATAAAAATGGGGATTTACAACGATAAAAGAGGTTTTGATAGAGGAAAAAACATTCAAGAAGAGTATTTAACCGTATCCGATATTGTGAACATAACAGGTAAGGGTCGGTCGTGGGTTCACTATCACATTTCTCAAAAAAATATTGAAGGGATCCGGAGTAATCAAAATCATAACATCTATTTATTTCCAAGAACGGATGCTTTTATAAATACAGTAAAAAATTTAGGGAGACTAAATAATGGGCACTAAATTGAACAAGAATAAAAACAGGGGGATTGACATATGCCATCAGTTAAAGACGTTAATTATTCAATGGTA
>CANNJI010000191.1 GCA_947504875.1 Legionellaceae bacterium | reverse complement strand
CTTGTATAACGTAAGGATTTAGCCTCATCGTACCGTTTTAACCAGGGCAAAATTACATGCTAATTTACAAAAAACACGCAAAAACCCTGTCAACCCCTAAAGGCATAAATTTAAAAATATATTTTTACGCGGGCTTGCCGAAAGGTCACAGAGCTATCGCAAACACACTTAAAAACACCATGGGATTTTTTGTCTTCACAAGGGCTGCGGCGGCCAAAATGATGTCGACTAAAATAAATGCTTTCCAAAAGGTACCCTGACCACCAAGCATGTCTTGAATATCACCAGACATCGCACCGGCTAATTTATCGCTGGCATAGACCGAGGAGGCCAAGAGCGCTGTTGAAACACCTAGACTCATTTTTTTAAAACAATGACCCAATTTCTTGCTTATTTTCATGTTGTTCTCCATTGAGGTTGTAAAGCTATCTGATCGTTCCGTCGTTCAGTTTTTTAATTCATTTGTTTCTATAGGGACCTTATCTTCTCGAGCAACCTTAAACCCAGGCGGCGCTTTAATAGCTAGCTGTACGTTTGATCCTTTAGCACTCACGATATGAATCTCAATATCGTTACCAATTAAAATACGTTGTCCTGCTTTCCGATGGAGTACCAACATAAGCCCTCCTAGTGAATCCAATCGTCTTGTTGTCGTTTTTGAATCTCATAGATCAAATATTCCGAGGCTTGAAGAGCCATCGTTGATCGATACCAAAGCTCTTTATCTAATGTCGCTTGATACGCATCCGCTAGACTTTTGCCACAAAGCCTCAAAATGCATGCGATCTCATCAGCACTGAACTGTTTCATGACAGCCACGCTCATATTGTCCCCGCAACGATTCTTTAATAATTTTCATATGATGTCTTCCAACGTCATAATTCGTTTGGTGCTTTAACAGTTGAGGCTCACTCACCTCGGGTATTTCATGCCCCTGCCGCACCAAATCACAGATTTCTCGGTACAGTGTTTCAAATAACGCATACGCTTTTTGCTCTTGCTCGATGAATAGAAAATCTTGCGGTAAATGGTAAGCAATGTATTTCACAACCTTATGGCTCCAATAAGGACCTGTGCTATAAGATTTCCCTTTAATCTCACGATAAGCCTCACTCGCTGTCGGTAAATTCAATTCTTCATAAAATGCCAAGCATAGGGCCCTGAACTGTAAGCAGTTGGGTGGAAAATCGATGAAAGCCTTAGCTCCTTTGAGTTGTTTTAATCGAAGCATGCCAGACTCCATTGCTTTCGGTGTTAAATCTTGTAACGTTTCCAACCAAATCCCGTTATCGCTCATACCATGCTTACTCACAAACAGCGGGCCATAAATGGCTGTCATTTGAACCCATAGCCATTGAATGTGATCGATGCATAAATAAGCTCTCTTCGCACTCAAGATTGTTTTCGTACGGTGCTCTTGCAAGTTTGTTTGCGGCGAGGACAGCTTGCATAGTGAGTTCGTAAGTACTGCGTTTATTGGGATAACGTTCATGATTTTTCCTTGTAACTTGAGGTGTGAGTGCTTGCGCTTGTTCACGTTCTAACCATTTGATGAAAATAGGATTGAAATCTTGCCAGCGGTTTTGTTGCTGTTGGTTATAGGCAATAAATTTTTGAATCTCAGTTGGATCGGTGACTTTGATAAGCCCACGTGATGAAGCCGCTGAAATGGTTTCTTGGCTTGGATAGAAATCATCACGTATGAGTTGCTTAGCAACTTGAAAACAGCCATCGCCTGTTATGTTTGTTTGTTGTTTGTTTAAGTTTGTTTTAGTTATATTCTTTACAGGCAACAAAACCATGCTCACTTCTGTGCTTTGTTCCGTGATTTGATCCGAGATCTGTACACACCTGCTTTCCTCTGCTTTGCTTGATTTATCAAGGCTATTCGGTAGGTTTAGATCTACGATTTGATCCGAGATCTGTTCTTGGAACAGATCATGCTTTGCGTAAATATGAGGTAACGCCATAATCTGAATTATCAATTTTTGCCCTTCACTCACGACTTTAAAGTCTTTTTCACAAGCTGATTCAATCGTGCGTAAAATACTGCGTAATGTGGATTTAGTTGGAATACCTGTGTCTTTTCGACCAGGTGCCGCAGCAACGGTAAGCAGAACACCGAGATCTTGGTAAGTTAAGGCATCAACAATCCCCGTATTGGGGTTTGCTTTAGAAAGTAATCGTGAAATCAACGCAAAATGGATATGAGGGAGACCTGAAAATCGTGCTTCAATTTCAAGACGTGCTAAATGATACTGCTCAATGGTAATATTCATGTTAATACAGCCAGTCCGTCGTTTATTGTTATTGTTTGCAGATTTATTTCTGCATTTTGTAGAATTTACTACACATTTCCACGATTAGCAAATATAATTTCACACAAATATGCGACTTTAACAAATTGAAAAAATTAGGTAGAATTTGCAAAATTTTATTTTCGCTTACTTTGTGCTTTAATGAATGCATACTACAATATGCAGAAATTATTTTGCGACTGCTACACGTCCAAAATAATTAGGCTGTGGTGTTTATTAACACTGCGTCACCGGGCATAATTAACAATAACAATATGAATTTTAAATATAATTTTATTAGGCTAAAAAACACATGTCTAAATTAGATGATACCAATACGCGATTAAAAACAGCCAGGATGGCGGCAGGATACCGAACGGCGACAAATTTTTGTGAAAAAAATCACATTCCTATTTCTACATACAATATGCACGAAACTGGAAAACGCAAAATTTCTGCAGATATTGCAGAAAATTATGCATCCATTTTAAATATCAATGCGGCATGGTTGCTGACAGGAGATGGTGACCCTTACCCAGAATCATTAAATGAACCTGATTCGAGTCTAACAGAAGCTGAATATCTAAAACTTCTCAATTACAGCGGAAACTACAAAATCCCGGTCACTCCACCAACACCATTGATCTCACAACCCATTAATGCCCCCCTATTTAACAAAATATTCAATGATATCGTTCAAGTATTAAATGAATTAAATACCTCTTTAGATATTAAATACGCTTGTCATTATGCAACGGAAATTTATGAAGATATTTTAGAGACGAGCCAGGTATACGAAGAACAATTAACCATGCTTAATCTTGCTATCACTATTTTTAAGAAAAAGATTCAGCAGTCGGTGCAAGAAAAACCATCATTACTCGAGAACGGCTAGAGTCGCGGCTAGAGTAAAACTCGATGCTAAAGTTTTAATGCATTTGGAACATGGTGAATTTTGGAAAATATAACTGCCAAATTCAAACCCATTCACCATGAAAAGCGCAATGCAAATTTTCAATTCTTCATCATGCCATACTACCGTATTTTTACGGTATTCTAATTGAATATGAGATATGTGTAGACAGGGATAATAACCCGCTAATAAATGGCGCAGGCTAATACTAAACCCTAAATCTCATTTCACCTGAAAGATTTTAGAAAAGCCCAAATAAAGAACAATTCGATAAACTAATCTAAAATTAAGGGACTAATGAAAGCCGTTTG
>CANNJI010000190.1 GCA_947504875.1 Legionellaceae bacterium | reverse complement strand
CCTCTGAAATTCTCAATAACCATTCTTGATATTTATTTTGAAAAATTAATGGGCTACGAAAAAAAGCCTCATTCCTATTCTTCATATAAATCTATCTGACTTGCTAGTGCAATAACTAAATTATTTATGTTTACAGAATATTTCATATTAGCACATTCAAGCTCATGAAAATTTTTATTATCATACCATTTTATAAAATAAATAAAACCCGAGCTCTCACTCCCTTCTACAGGCATTAAAATAGTTGCCTTGTTGTTGATTGTGTAAGTTACATCTTCTTGTGCTAACTGCGCAGCGGTGTTTGATGCTTTAACGTTCATTACACTATAGGAACAAGTTCCAATTTTTTTATGTGTGAAGAATTGTGAAGCACCAGACCATCCCCCTTTATCTTCATGAAAACCACCTTTTGGGGCCGCAGCTAATATATGAATATCTGAAGAGGGTGATGAAAATTTTTTAATTTTATTAATACTTGGGAATTTAAAAGCCAATTTTATTTCGTTTACATCACTACTTAATCCTGTACTTGTTTCTTTAGTTTTGCCTTCTGACTGCTTTAATTTTCTTTTAATAAGAGGCTCATTCATGCTCAATAATTCACGAGGACGATTGATATATTTATTTATATATCCATTTTCTCTAAACTCGGCCATTTCTTTATCCCCTTGTTGTATTTCTTCAGGGGAAAGATTCATGATTGAGCGTGGTACTAATATGATGCCTGAGCCGGGAAGTGGTAATCCCATTTGAGACAGAAGTTTCATGTTCTCTATTTCTTGGTTTGATTTTTCTTCAGCTGATAGTGCAAAAACAGCTACGGAGAAAATCATTAGGAAAGCATATGCTATCATGTTCTTCATTTTTCTATTCTCCTTAGTCCCAACCGTCAATGATATTACAACCTTCCGCATAGGTGGAATCGAAAGGAACCGTCTCATGGTAACCTTTTAAGAAGTGGTAACCCCACACGACAAAGCCACCATGTACGCCCTCACCCCAATGTACTGCGGCAACACGATCATTGAGATTAAATCCAGTATCAATATGGTGCATTCCAGCTTGGTAATGCTTATGAATGCTCACAACTTTCCAGTTGTAAGGATGGCTGAGCCACCACGTGATAGATTCATTATTTAGACAATTAGCTCTGCTATGTACAGTTGTATTGTATAGACCAGAATTAGCAATATTAATTTGCAGCCCTAAAAATAATGTTATACATAATAAAACTATTTTTCTTACTTTCATGGCACTCCATTTTCATATTGTTTTAAGCATTGCCTAATGCCAAATTTTGCCTTTGTTTTACACCCACGTAGCAACAATCTTTTCTTGTATTTCTATGGCGCGATGATATTCAGTTATATGTGTGTTTTCAAGATTTTTTTAATGGAATTTTACTGAAATTGGATTGCTGACACCTATTACCAGCATTTCTCAGTTTTAGGTTCGTGGACGCTCATCTCGACAAATCCATTTTTTAGATCAGCAAGATATCCTGCCTCTTCCATCATTTCATTAATGATCTCATCAAGCTCTTCATTGGTTTGATAGGGTATTTTGAGGATGTACTGTGAGCCATCTTTGTCTTTTTTCGTCATATTAAATGGAGCGAAACAAGATTCCTCAATCCGTTGGCGTGACTCGTTCTTCCCACGAACAAATTTTGAGTTGTTTTCAACAAGCAGAGAAACGTCAACTACTGCTATTTTTTTGTTAGATGAGTGACTGCCGGGTAGGGGAGGTGTTGAGTTGGTTTGTTTATGGGTTTTTAAAATGCGATAAACGCTAGCAATACCAATGTCTAATTGTTTTGCTGCAGATTGCCTGGTATATCCTTGTTTGATCAGCTGAATGACCGATGCGGATTTTGCAAGAGCTGTCGCTTGTCGGCCTTTGTATTTTCCTTCTTTTTTGGCTTTGGCAATGCCTTCTAATTGTCGCTCACGTCGAAGATTAGTCTCAAACTCTGCAAATACGCCGAGCATATCTAAAAATGCCTTGCCACTGGCGTTGCTTGTATCAATGGGTTGCTCTGTTGCTTTGAGGTGCACTTTTTTATCGCGCAGTTTTGCGAGTAAAATCTGTAAATCAAGAATGCTTCGCGTCAGTCTATCAATTCTAGTCACGACAAGGGTGTCGCCTTTTCTTAAGTAGGTCATGCATTCTTCAAGAGCAGTTCTTTCATTTAATGTAGAGCCACTTTTTTTCTCCGTGAAGAGGGTGGTGCAGCCAGCTGCTTTTAATGTATTAATTTGCGTGCTTGAATCTTGGTCAATTGTAGAGACGCGTGCATAACCTACCAATTCCATCTTGTGTTCATCCTTATTGATATCATACGAGTTTAGACTAAGTGATATAGCACTATCATAAATCATAATTCGACTTATGTGATAGTAATTTTATTCTTATTTTGACACTCTCACAAGGGTATACTCATGTGATAAGTTAGATGAGGTGAATACAGATTAAATTTTAACCTAAGGAATCGTTGATGACGGCTGTGCATAGAAACCCAATATGCTCTTGACAACATATTACTTTAAGTCCATAATAATTGAATGAATTGGATAATAAACTTCGAAGACGATTTTGAGACTGAGTTCGATGAGCTAAATGAAATGGTTCAGGACGAGTGTTTTGCTCACTTAAAATTTTTAGCGAAATTTGGTCCTGAATTGGGGCGGCCGTATGTGGATACTTTAAAAGGATCCACGCACGCTAACATGAAGGAACTCAGATTTAACGCAGATAACGGGGTATGGCGGTTAGCTTTTGCGTTTGATCCAAAAAGAAAAGCCATTCTACTGGTCTGTGGTGATAAATCTGGTGGTAGTGAGAAACGGTTTTATAAAGAATTGATTAAACGTGCGGATAAACGATTTGACAAACATTTGTTAAAATTAAAAAGCGGGGTGAATGATGACTAAATCACTTACTGATAAACTGGGGTCTTTACCGAAAAATCGACAAGAATCGATTCAATTACGTACAAATGAATTGATTGCTGAAGAAATGACTTTACGTGATTTGCGGTTAGCCCTTAAAAAAACGCAACACGATTTAAGCCTTGCGCTTCACATGAAGCAAGATGGTATATCTCGGTTGGAAAAGCGATCTGATATGCTGCTTTCAACATTAAGTAAATATATAAAGGCCATGGGAGGAACGCTGAAACTAACTGCAGAATTTCCTAATAGACCTTCCGTTGAAATACATGGTGTTGCTGAGTTGGCTATCATTAAATAGTCAAATCGATTCAGCGTGGGTGTCTTACTGCGCTGGCGCATAATTCCATATAGTCTGATTATTTTAATCAGACTATAGTTAGTAAGTGTTAGTCTGGACTTTAGCCTTTTTCGATAATATTCAAATCTAAACGTCTTCACGAATTCCAAGCAAATGGTTTTGGTTAGGATACCCTCCAAAAATATTTACTCCCAAAAAAAAGCGCTCACCCCAAATTAAAGCACAGTGTTTTATTTAAGCTATAATGTAGGCATAACGATTAGAAAAAAGGG
>CANNJI010000189.1 GCA_947504875.1 Legionellaceae bacterium | reverse complement strand
TGGATGTGTTTAGTGCAACGCTTACCCCCGGCGTTAGCGCGCCGCAAGTATTAGGCATTGGAGCTACGTATGTGATTGAGGCTTTAAAATTATTAAGGGATAGCGGAAAGGTGATCAGTCTGGAGATCGTTGAATTAGCTCCGGCATATGATACCAATGCGCAAACAGCGAAGTTAGCGGCATCATTATTAATGACGTTTTTGACTAAATCACATAATAAGTGCCGATAGCCACTGTTCTATTATATGGCAATTGATAAAATTCAATATTTAAATTAGCGGAATAGTTTCTAACCAAGAATGAAAATAATTTTTCCTGCCAAAAGAACCACATCGTGTGATGCTCACGTGAAGCAACCACATAGGGGATTTCAATAAAAAACATGGCATGTTCGACATCCACAGCAAAGGGTAGAAGCTCTCGATCATTAGCCGTGTATAGTGCTTGTGGAATGGATACCGTATCCATGAAACCATAATGCAGGGTTAACTCACATATATTTTCTTTCAAACAGGTTACTTGAAATCGATCAGCGGAAGAAACCACAGGAATATTTTCAACGGTATAGTTTACAATCAAAACGTGCTCAGGAATAGTCCGATTAAGCTTCAGAAAGTGCAAGAAACTTCCGCCACTTTTATCATAAATATCCGTAATAAAAATTGCCGTGGTATTAGGAAGGTGGTTTAGACTTTTATAATTCAGTTGTTTTAATGTTTTTGAAAAGTCTTCTTTTTTCATGTAATAGGTTTGTTGCAAATACCGTCTGCCCTTATTCCATGTATACATGACAAAACCACACGCACCAGCAAACACGACAGGCACCCACCCACCGGTCATTACCTTCTGAATATTTGCACCCAAAAATGCTATGTCTATGATGCCAAAAAACAAACACAAACTCACCACAGCGACGGGATTCCAGCGCCACGTATTAATCACCAGATAAACGACAAGAGCGCTGGTGAAAACCATCACGAGGTTAACGGCAATACCATAAGCATGCGTCAAAGCATCAGAATTTTTAAACGTTAAAACCAGAAACAGTGTACCAATAGCGAGGATTAAATTTATTTGTGGAATATAAATCTGACCGCTAATAGAGCTTGATGTTTGAACAATGGGTAAGTGAGGGTACAGCCCCAACAATACGGCTTGTTTCGTAATGGAGAACGTGGCTGAAATGACCGCTTGAGATGCGATTATAGTTGCAACCGTCGCAATGATAATTAGCGGCAGAGAAAATGCTTTAGGTGCAAGCATGTAAAACGGGTTTGCTATGGCCTCGGGATTCGTCAACAAATAAGCCCCCTGGCCAAAATAACTTAACAACAAACAGGGCAAAACCAGAATATACCAAGTCAAGCGTATGGGTTTTTTACCGAAATGTCCCAAATCCGCATAAAGCGCCTCGCCACCCGTCATAACCAGGAACACACCGCCTAACAGTGCATACCCTCTCCAACCATTCTGATAAAAAAATTCAAAGGCATACCAAGGATTAATGGCCTTGAGTACAATCGGATTATGGCAAATTTGTATTCCACCCAATAGGGCTATTACACAAAACCAGATGAAGATAATCGGACCAAAAATAACACCAATTTTTTCAGTGCCAGCCGACTGCACGTAAAACAAGGCCAGCAGTACGATAAACGTCAACGGCAAAATCCATGATGAAAACGCAGGAATAACGACATGAAATCCCTCAAGGGCACTGATCACAGAAATTGCCGGCGTTAACATGCCATCACCAAGCATCAAGCCTGCGCCAAGTGCGCCAACGACAAACAGAAATCTGGATCGATTGGGATTTTTGAGTTTAATCAACGCAAACAAAGCTAATATCCCGCCTTCGCCATCATTGTCTGCACGCAATAGAATAACCAGGTATTTAATGGAGATAACAAGAATTAACGACCAGAAAATCAGCGATAAAACACCCAGCACATTGATTGAATTAATCGGCACTCCACGCAAGGATTCACGAAGTGCGTATAAAGGACTGGTTCCAATGTCGCCAAAAACAACGCCAAGCGCTGCTAACGAAAGCGCGGGAAGTGATTGGGAGGAGGATTTTTCTGTTGCATCCAAAGCGGCAAATCCTGAATGGTTCAATTCAAAAAAGCATACCAGTAGCACCGGTACATTGCAATTATGAGCACACACAGGCCTTAATTCATGGCTGGTAACTCCCCACCTTATCATTACCCACGGCTGCCCCATTAAAATTATGACCGGATCAAAATCATGACGTCATCATGGCTGAGCGGTGTACAAGAAATCCATGCCATTTCCTGTGCTACTCGCTGTGACTTGAAAACTGAAATATTTATTCAATAAATATTTCAGAATCAACACATTGCTATTTTCTTGAAAAACTCCGATGTTATAACTTAAATATAAACGTTTCGACAAGGATTTCCCCACCACAAACGAGGTATCACTCGCGGTGGTATTTGATGTTTGATTGGATTTGGCATTACTTTGTACGTTAAAATCAACCCCTAATGCTTGCTTCAATTGAGAAAGCAATTGCAAACCTTTTGTGCCTGAGTTCAGATTCATTGCCGACATCGCTGTAAGCAATAGCTGTCCACCTGAATGGCTTGCCTGATTAGCCGGCTTGCCAAGTAAGATCAGGGATAATATATCGGCTTGAGACAAACTTGACGGAACAGAGAATAATCTAACTTTTGGGGCGTTCAAATACCCCCCTACTTCGACACCTACCATAACATGATTTCCAAAATCGATGGTTTGTATATTCGACGCATTGAAATCAAACAACTGATTTGAACCTGAAAATTGTGATGTATTGTTAAATGTTCTTACCGCACGCAAACTAATTTTTGGATTGCTGGGTGTGGCGCCAGAAAATAATAATTGGCCGTCTTTAATGGCTAGATCTTGTCCGTATGCCTTATAGCTTCCATCATGAATAGTTAATTCACCATCCACAATCATTGGCCCAGCTGGAGGTCGTGTGATTTGTACTTCCCCACCTAAAAACCCATGTAAACCCTCAGCATCGATAACCACATCATCCCCTATTTTAATGTATATATCCGTGTTGACATGCACAGGGGATGATTTTTTTGCTGTCTCATTGCTCACAAAAACCGCATCGTCAGTTAAGTTTAACGTATTACTAAATAACATGGGCTTAAACCGTCCTGTAGGAACCACTATCGTTCCAGTAATATCCAGTTTTTCATTGTCTATATTCATGGTTAATTGCGGAGATAGATGGATTGTGTACTCAGCCGTTTTAAATGCAGGGAAATTATCAGCGGTGATCGATACCGAGCCATGTAGTCTTGGTGAAAATTCACCTTTTCCCTTGACGTTTATTTCATGTCCGTCATTATTCCCTATCGAACCCATCGCTTCCCAATGTTTATTATGACTGGCCAACGTTACTTGTATCGAATTAAAAGTTACACCTGCATCGGGGATCGATAAACCACCATCGAGAAGCTTCAGCGTGCCCTGCACATCAGGATTACCCAATGTCCCCTTGATGGTTAGACATGCGGATAATTGACCCCGCAGATCACTAACCATTGGACTTAGT
>CANNJI010000188.1 GCA_947504875.1 Legionellaceae bacterium | reverse complement strand
GCGGTTGCTGCACATTGACTCTCAAATGGCTTGACGGTGCTGATAGATTTTTTACACGAGTTGCGCAGGCTACAGACCTTCGGTCTTCCCACGGAGTTTTCATGAGCAAAATTTGCACAAATAGATGTTAAAATAACTCTTTTCCTTCCAAGGAGTTATTAATATGACTTCCATTATTGAATTGCTTGGCGAAGTTGAAGACACTCGTGATCAAAAAAAAGTAAAGCATCCATTATCTACGCTAATTTTTATGTCTATTTGCGCAATATTTTGTGGCGCAGACACATGGGAAGATATTCCAACATGGGTAGAATCTCACTTATCTTGGTTATCGAACCACGTGGATATCTCTAATGGGGTACCAAGTTATAGCACAATCCGTCGGATGTTCATGCTGATAAAGACAAATTGCTGGAGCCATATTATGCAGCAAGCGGTCGCCCTTCATCACCCAAACAAGCAAGAGGAAGATCATATTTCTGTGGATGGGAAAACACTGCGTGGCAGCAAATGCATCTCTAAAGAAATAAAAGCTATGCAAATGGTCAGTGCTTTTAGTACTGCTAACAGCATCATTTTATCTGAGGTGACAACGAATAGTAAATCAAATGAAATCACAGCAATCCCTGTTTTACTGGATTTATTAGAACTTGAAGGCTGTACAATCTCAATCGATGCGATTGCTTGTAACGAAAAAATTATTACTAAAATTCTCGATAAAGGCGCGCATTATCTGATTGGTTTAAAAAAAAATCAACCAAAGCTTTATGCGGCGATAGAAGCTTACGCACAAACTAATGGTGCTAAAAACAAAAATCTCGTTTCTGACTATTTTGACGATAGTCATGGACGCAAGACACGACGTCGTTACTTTACATTTGAACTCCCAGAAAACATAAAAAAATTAGGTTTTTCACAGCTAAATACAGTTATTGCCACTGAAACAATAAGTGACAGCAAATATACAGAAGGCGTAACAGCTCAATGGCGTTACTATATTACTGATCATCAGCCAGATCATGTGAAGTTGCCGAATTACATTCGAGACCATTGGAAAGTGGAAAGCACCCATTGGTTGTTGGATGTGCATCTTGCTGATGATAAGAATAAAAAATATGAAAAAATAGCGGCTGAAAATTTTGCCAAAACAAAGCGTTTACTATTAAACCTGGTCAAATTAAATCCACCCAAAGGGAAAAAGAGAAGTATCCGTTCCAGATTAAAAAAGATGAGTTGGGATTTAGATTATTTCGTGCAAATTTTATTTGGTTAATTTTTTTAGCAATCTACTTTTTTAGAGTATCTAGGTAAATGACGTCCAAAATAAGAGAGATTCAAGCGAGGGTTCTCAAAATTATTACAAACTTAGAAAATTGAACAAAAAAATAGCCAATATTTTTTATTAAAATTTAAGAAATAAGATTAAGCCGCTATTTTGGATTCTTTATTTATCGAAAATATTACATAAATTCTACTCATGAAAACCCCGTGGGGTTAAAGGATTTCTAGCTACTCCCGACTTCCGCACTTTTAGGCTCAAAACCGCCCTAAAACCCAGCTAACTCATTGATTAAATTAAGGTGTTTCCAGAAGGTGAAAATGTAGTGACTAGTTGAAAATAAATTGTTGTGTTTTATTCAAAATAGTATTAAAATTTCCTGAGAAAATTACTTCAAAGGAAACCACCCCATGTACGTTCGTGTTACCAGCACCCGCAATAGCCCACGAAAATCAATCAAAGTCGTTGAATCGGTTCGTGAAGGTTATAAAGTAAAACAAGTGATGATTTGTCATATAGGAATTGCTGCGGATGAAAAGCAAATTGAAAAACTCAAGCAATTAGGTAAGGCATTTATTCTAGAAGAAACACTGCGTCGTAAAAATAATTCCCAACAACTCTCCTTACTGGATCCTATAGCCCAAAAGGAATATCTGAGCGTTCTTGAAAAACGTACGGAACAAAAAAACCGGGGTCGCAAGCCAGTGATCAAATTAGAGGCTGTTACGGCAGAAGATCGTATTTCTCTATCCGAGTTGGTTGAGGAAAAACGTGTCATAGAAGGCATTCATGATGTAGCTGGTCATGTTTATGATCAGTTATCCTATAACACATTAGTAACGCGTAGTAAGGATCAGATGCTATTAAAAGATCTTGTTCTCATGCGATTGGTTGAACCTGCGAGCAAGCTAAAATCACAGCAATTTTTAGACAAACGCTTTGCCAGAACGCATGATCTTGATGCGATCTATCGGTTGATGGATAAACTATATCCCAACATTAGTGCAATAAAACAAGCAACCTTTGCACACACGAAAAAAATTCTCCCCGATAGTATTGATATATTATTCTTTGACTGCACAACCTTGTATTTTGAGTCTATCGCAACCGATGAGTTGCGAGCGTTTGGCTATAGCAAGGATCATCGATTTAATACCACGCAGGTCGTTTTAGCGTTAGCCACCAATGGCGATGGATTACCTATTGGCTATGAATTATTTGAAGGAAATAAGGCAGAAGTTAAAACCTTACTGGCGTGTTTGGATGAATGGAAAAAATTATTTTCTATCAAGTCAGTTTGCTTTGTGGCAGATCGCGCGATGATGAGCGATGAGAACCTGGCGGCACTTGAAGAACAAGGTCACCAGTATGTTGTCGCGGCAAAGTTACGCACCTTGCCTAAAACACTGCAGGCAGAATTATTTTCAGAAGGACATTATAAAACAGCTCTGCTCAATGGCAGCATAGGCTGGGTAGGTGAGTTTGAGTA
This sequence comes from Legionellaceae bacterium, assembly GCA_947504875.1. Taxonomy (GTDB): domain Bacteria; phylum Pseudomonadota; class Gammaproteobacteria; order Legionellales; family Legionellaceae; genus CANNJI01. Next base: position 811 of record CANNJI010000188.1, on the reverse strand, counting down.
TAAAGCACGGCGATTGATTGTGTCTTACAAAACGGACCGTGCTCGTAAGGACGCTCACCAACGTCAGCAGATACTCGATAAATTAAAAAAACGCTTAGGTGAAAAAGGCAATACCCAACGATTAATCACCAATCAAGGTGTTAAGAAATACACACGTTCTGAAAATGCTATCACCCTATTAGATCACGATAAAATAGCACAAGATGCCGCATGGGATGGTTTGCACGGTATTATTACTAATATCCGCGGAGAACAAGCCGGTGAAATATTGGCGCGTTATGGACGACTGTGGAAAATTGAAGAATCTTTCCGCATTAACAAACATACGTTGTCGATGCGACCCATCTATCACTTTAAACCAGAACGTATTAAAACACACATTGCCTTATGTTTTATGACATTTTCCGTGTTAAGGCATATGGAATGCCATATCAAGTTAACGCAAAAAATCAGCTTGGAAACATTATTGGATGAGCTGACTTATGTGCAAGCCTCTTACTATCGGCATACCCCAAGCGACACGCTTTATCGGATGCCTGGAAGATTTTCTCAAACCGCATCAAAAATATACAAAGCATTCCAATTACAACGTAATAATCACGCACAACGCGTCGTGCATACTCACGAATAATGTAGTGACTAAAATCGATGACCCCTTGAAAACACTGGGCTCGTCGCTCATCTAGTGTTTAAAAGTGCGGAAGTCGGGAGGCTATGCTAATGGTTTCAAACCAAAAACGATTGCGTCACGGCTTGGTGAGCTAACCGTATCAGTTCCCCAAGTGCGTGATGCTGACTTTTATCCTACTTG
>CANNJI010000187.1 GCA_947504875.1 Legionellaceae bacterium | reverse complement strand
TCGAATAGAGCTAAACGGGGAGTCTATGAGAAAAAAAGAAATTGCTTCATCGTGATCACTCTGAGATAATTTCTTCGCTTGCAAAAACAACGGAATATTAGGTGATCACACTAGGCGATAATCGGTGATCACGTTCGCAGGAATACCCAATAGCGCTCAAATCTTTGTTCGGCTATCGGATGCTTGCCCATCACACCAAGCACGTGCCTGTTCATTTAAATCGTCGAGATTATGACACGTGCGGGCGCGCCAATCAGGTATTTGTCTATTGCTATGGCGGGCGAGTCGTTGAAATGTGGTTCGCACAAAACAGTGGCCAGTTTGAACGGCTTAAAAATCTGACCGTGATCAGCCTGCCTTTGGAAAGCACCCGCGCCATCACCAAAATGGCGCAGCGCAACATGAAACTTCATTGCACCATACAGGATGGTCAGGTGTGGCTTGGTAATGGCGATGAAAGCGTGATGATAAAGCTGGTGACGCTGAAAGCGCCGCCTGTGAAGAACTTGCCCCTGGCTTCTGATAAATACTATGAATAAAAGGTGAATTATGGTAAAATTTTCACCGTGTTAATTAAAACATAACTGACTATATGAAAATAAAAGCAATTACTTTTGTTCTCTCCGTTTTCCTCCCTGCAACCTCGTTTGCAAATGCCACATCTTGTCACTTACTAAACGGAATCAATGTGTATACAAAAAAACAGATTTTAAATATCTGTAAACATGGTTCGGTTGTTAAAACATTTAAGGTAGCCATCGGGTATAATGGCGCGGGTAAAAAGCGCTCGGGTGATAATAAAACACCTGTCGGTTTATATGGATTGGCTAGCCCAAGAAAATCGACACAATTTAAAATGTTTATTCCAATTCTATATCCAACCTCAAAGCAATTGGCTGCAGGATATACAGGCCGAGATGTCGGAATTCATGGCCCGACTCAGTCATCGGGGTTGTTGAGCTGGAACCATTTACCAAGTGCAACGCGTGGATGCATCGCCATTGGTCAAAACAACTATATTGAATATGTCGCAAATTGGGTCAAAACCAACCCTGGGGCCAAAATTTTGATTATTTAGCTCAGGGTCTGTATGAATGGGGGTGAGTTTAGCATGAGCTGTTGGTATTTAGGGGAATCTTGTGGTGTTGATGGTATCGCTTTGATTGTTTTTGAAATTTCTCTAACTTTTGCAAATGTTCCTATAATACTAATCGTTGTTTCAGTTGCTTGTGTGCTTTTAAGAATTGTGGCCAACATGTACAAACCCTTTTCAGTAAAAGCTTTTGGCAAATTTGGAGAATATTTTAAGTGGTTCAGGTGGTCACAATTTGTGACTACCTCGATTTTTTCTTCTTTTGTTAATTCTAAAATATAACCGTTTGGAAATTTTTCTGTATTTCTTGAAACGGCTTGATTAATTTGTTTTGTATCAACTCCATACAAATCAGCAACATCAGCATCGATAATTACATGCTGTTGGCGAATCTCGATAATCTTTTCATCAATATTTTTATAGACGGCCACGTTCACAAGCATCGCTCACTTCAATTGGATTAATTAGGGCTCCGTTGCAAATAATACGCTAAAGGCAAAACCAGAGATTTTGGGCATAGTTTAACTGTATAAACCAAATTGTTCATTAATAAAAGAGACTTCGTTACGATTGCCATACATCCAACAATTATAGTGCCGGTCAAATGAACATGGGGTTGATTCAGCAATACAGCAGGTTACTGAGAATATTCGCTTTAAAGATGTCATTGCTGATGAAAGCAGCCCTATCTCTTTATTATTAAACGAGATGCAAGGTCATGGGTTATCAGGGCCTGGGACACAGGGCCTGGGACTAAATGACAGATGAGCGCTGACTGCTATACTCTATATAACGCCCTGTTAAAAGGAGTTGTTGATGTCTCGTGAGTTAGTAGAAAAAATAACGCAGTTGAAGACAATCTATGACGCACAGCCTGAACCTGCTTTATTAAAAGATAAGGTTGTGTGGGCTTACGCACGAAAAACACTGGATAGATTAACGACTATTATAGAACAGGAAGAAAACGTTACCGAAGCACTCGAGACTTTTTTAAAGGATAATTGGGCGTTAGTCAATGGCACCCTACTCTCACCAACAACATCTCCCCGGGGGGTATCACCGTTTTACTCAAAGATATAGCGCAACAAGTCGCAAGTAAAACAGGAAAAAACCCAATACACATTTTAATGCCAACTGTTTATACCGAATCTTATGACACAGATAAATATCCAAATTTAGATTCCCTTGAAGGCGTTTTAGAGACCCACTGCTTAGGTGTTGATGGACAATACCTCATCCCTGTGAAGCTATTGCTTGAGCTTGAGTTAACCCCAGAAGACTTGCCAACGCCAAATAATTATGTGGATATGAGCGGTGATGCCTCACTGTATTATATTCAACCCGAAGCGCTGGTGCGCTTAGGCGAACACTCGGACTTAACACGTGCAATTGTTGATGCAAAAAAAACTTATGATGCCTTAAGCCGCGATAAGAGCAACTTGCTTGGTCAGCTGACAGAACTATGCCGTAACCTTTATATAAACAGTAAACACGCTCGTGGTAAAGAAACCAATGCAGGTGGTGGTGCTTATCCTGCGATTATTCAGTTTTCAGATTATTACCAAAGCCTTGGGGAAAGAGAAAAAGCCAAAATTCCCGAAGCGCTCAAAGCAAGCATTGAAAAACTTTTAAATTTATCCAGTGATAAAGAAGCCAATATCAATGCTACAGAAAACATTGAGACGTGTATTGCAAGTCGCCGTAGTCAATTGGTGGCTTCAATGAATGGCCAAGAGGCCATATTAAGTAGCATAGCCATCACAGGCGAACAACAAGCACATTTGATTGGAGCAGCTAAACTACAGTTTGAAAGTGCCAAGCAAGCCTTGGCAAAGGCATTAAGTGAGGGCACTTATCCTGAAGGGAGAGATGATTTAGGCCTAACAAAACCCCTGCTTGATACCTTAGAGATCACCCCCACGATATCCTCACTGGCTGATTTAAAGATGATTCAATCCTTAAGCGCCAATGAAATCAGGGAGATTTGTGCGGTTGAGACACTACAAGAGCAAATCGTTGCTCAATTAGCAAACCTTGAGAATCTCGTGATTTTTATCATGGAATTAGCACCCGATAAACTTCCGGCATTTTTAGAGGTGATGGGCGCTAAATTAGCACGGGATTTTGTACAAACGCCAAATGATTTGGCTGCGTTATTAATTTCATTAGACATTGAAAAATGTAAGAAGATTTGTGAGGCTTCTGAATTCATTGGAATAATTCAACCAGAAAATATAGTCGCTTTTATAGCGCATTTATCATCCGAACAACGCGCTGTTGTTTTTCAAGCGGTAAAAACAGATCAAGCCTTCATGCTTAAAATGGTCAAACATAATGGAAGCATGCTTGAGTATGTCCCCAAAGATATAGCGGGGTACAAGGACATAGCGATTGCTGCAGTGATGAAATATGTCGGTGTACTTGAGTATGTTCCCAAAGATGCGGAGGGGTACAAGGACATAGCGCTTGCTGCAGTTAAGCAAAATG
>CANNJI010000186.1 GCA_947504875.1 Legionellaceae bacterium | reverse complement strand
CTGAGGTATCGACACTTATTTTCAAGCCTCACTAAAAGCAGGAAAATTTTCTATAACCGATTGTATACAAACGTTTTTAATTTTATCCTTTGATCGAATTATAATTCTACAACCCAGATAAAATAGCGAAAGTACGCGTACACTCCTTATTGAGTTAGCCTGATAATGAGATTGCAAATTTGATTTTTCAGCTAACCAGCCAATTATCCATGCAAGGAAAGTGGCTAACATTGCAATTAAAAAAAAGACATTCAAACGATATATATGATTTGTATTAACATGCTCAAAACCAAACCCATATTTTGTTGATTTAAGATCTCGAAAGCCGCCTTCAATTTGCATACGAAGCCCATAAATAGCCACTACTTTTTTAGCTGTTTTACTGTTTTCTGGAAGCGAGCTGACTAAAAGCCACGGCTCATTCGCTCCTTTTGCATGCTGCAATGATTGCGCACTTCGCCTGATATTTCCTCGTTTTGTTTTGGCTTTTCTACCGGCTTTTTTAGATTTATAACGGTAAAGTTTTGTGTAAAATCCGCTGTTTTTGCACAGTTCTATGTCACCTAAAAATGTTGGAGTATTTGTTGCATCTTTATGTAAGCTCGATATGGCAGACCATTTTGTAACAGTGCGCAACCGGTAATATTTGTTACCTCGAATTCGACCAACATAGTCCCAGCCCAATCCCTGAACGGCTTCGAACCATGACGAATGAAAACCAGCGTCAGAAATAATAATGGGCTTCACACCCTCATCCAACATTGATTTTAGTTTTTTTAAGAACCGTAAATGTAATTTTGGGTTGGCATATTTTTTTTGTGGATGAACTTCCTCGTAAAGTATTAATGCGCGCCCAGAAGTTACAATTGCGGCCCTTAAAACATTATCTGTTTTGTTCGGAATTGGAGACCAATCAACAATAATTAATGGCCTTGTTGAACAACCAACAACCAGCCGACAAATTGATGAATAAATTTTAAGTCTATCGCTTTGGATGCGTTTATTTCCAAGGAATCGATCTACGCGTCGTATTGCACTTCGCTCTTGAGCGTCAGTTTTTAGTGCTCGCCCAAGACCCGTTAAGTTAAAAAATTTCGCGTGAAATAACGACCCAACAAGCATCGAAAGTGTAGTTAAACGCGTTTTATGCATGACTTTTGATAAATGCTTAGATAGAATGTCACTGACCTGCATCTTGATGCTCCTTATGAAATTGTCGTCAGAAAACAACATCATACGCATCAAGATCTGTAGGTCAACCTCTTTACCCCCAAGTTAACCTGTTGTTTTAATTGTATTTTCTAAATCCTAAAAATAGGTGTCGATCACTCAGACTCTGACCCCATGGTTCCCATGAAATAACCAATCGACTCTGACCCCATGGTTCCGCATGGTTCGTGGTTCTCCACCAATGTTCCGACCAAAATGCAACACGCTGTTGAAAAGTCTTGACTATTCCCCATGTCTCTTTAGAATAGTCAGAATGAAACGAGCTCAATATCATTATATTTTAAAAGATCTAACCAAAAAAATAGCCTTGGTGGTTGGCCCAAGGCAGGTTGGAAAAACGTATTTGGCTAAACAAATTGCTAAGGCATTTGTGCATCCACTTTATCTAAATTACGATAATTTCGACGATAGAAGCATCATGATGAATATGTCTTGGCTTCCCAAGACCGATCTTCTCATTTTAGATGAATTGCATAAAATGCCAGATTGGAAAAACTATTTAAAAGGCTTGTATGATACGAAACCATCGACATTAAGCTTGCTTGTCACAGGCAGTGCACGGCTTGATGTATTTGATAAAATAGGTGACTCGTTGGCAGGGAGGTATTTTTTGCATCGGTTATTGCCTTTGTCACCCTCAGAGTTACGCCAAATTGAGATGCCTATTGATTTAGAATCGCTCTTAACCGGAGGCGGATTCCCCGAGCCCTATTTGGCAGATGAAGTGTTGGATGCTAATCGATGGCGATTACAATACAGTCATAGCATGTTATCTACGGATGTGTTTGATTTTGATATGATCCAAAATATACGAGCGCTTCGAATGGTATTCGAATTACTACGCAGTAGAGTTGGCTCGCCAATATCGTATCAATCTATTGCGGAGGACGTGGCTGTCTCCCCTACAACCGTTAAGCGATACATTGAGATCTTGGAAACGCTTTTTTTAATTTTTCGTGTAACCCCTTTTTCAAAAAATATAGCCAGAAGCTTGCTTAAGGAGCCCAAGATTTATTTTTTTGACAATGGCCTGGTTCTTGGTGACGAGGGCGCTAAACTTGAAAACTTAGTGGCTGTTTGTTTATTAAAACACGTATATGCAAAAATAGACTATCATGCAGAGCCTTATGCTCTGCATTATTTGCGAACCAAGGATGGGCTTGAGGTTGATTTTGCTTTAGTCAATGCAGGCGAAATCGAGCAGATCATTGAAGTTAAAAAGGCATCAAAAGCTGTGAGTCCTGCATTGTATTCCTTTCACAAAAAATATGGATTTCCTGCCATTCAACTGGTCCATTATTTAAATCATGAGCGCATTATTGGCGATGTGGAAATATTGAGTGTAGAACATTACTTATCTTCACTGCTGTTATGACGGTGTTAGAAACAACGGGGCCTCGTCTTACCTTTTGCTTAAGCACTATTATCAGTAGGAAATTGACTCACATAGCCCAAGCACCGGAGAGAACCAATGGGGTCAAGAGAACCAATCGACTCTGACCCGAATGGCACTAAGTTAAGGTAAAAAGCCGTCATTGCGAGCACCGCGAAGCAACCCAGAATGCAGTGCACGGGAGCTGTATACCATAAAGTCACGCCTCTTTAGGCCGAATCCAAAAAACAACCCCTTCCGTGTTAATATGATCAAGAAAATTTTGGTTGTCGATTTTATTTTTAAGGGACAAATCAACCTTCCATGGCAAGAGTAAATCGTCAATTTGATTCTCTATCTTTAACAATTGAGTTAAATCCATGCTCTTTGACTCAATGCACAAATCAATATCGGAGCCTGTTCGATAAGTACCCATTGCTCGAGATCCATAAATGATCACACGACAAATTCCTTGCTCATGGCTAAACAGCGTGCGTAACTGTTCTATCACATACGTGGGTAAGCCAAAAGTGTTCTTTTTAATTTGCGTGCTCACCTAGTCCACTCATTTTTTGAAAAAAAATATTAAACAGCGCGCTATAATGCTTTACTATTTTTTCAACTATTTCGTTTGCAATACCTAAATTATAGGTATGTGACGTCTGATTTCGACTTTTAATCATTTCCATCCAGCCTTCACCATCCTGAATCAAACCTTTACTAAACGCTTCTCGAATGGCATCACGAGAGCCAGTAATATCCGGATTTCCTTGGTTAGAAAAATAATCTTTTATCACATTCCAAGCTAACTCATGCGTAAACTCAAACGCTTGAATCAAACCTTGTTTTTCAAGATCTGATAAAGCCCGCTGTTCATACGATCAAGTCCTAAAGTTGCTGTAAAGATCCATTTTTATCCTCACCCCTAATTTTTTACTGATTAATTGCAATCACATTACTTTGAGTTTCAGCAGCATTTTTTTCGTTTTTCCATTCCCAAAACTCAGTCATATCGAAGTATTTTGCT
>CANNJI010000185.1 GCA_947504875.1 Legionellaceae bacterium | reverse complement strand
GCCGGAGTTACTCTATATCGGCACCACCAATGCGAAAATCTATGTGATTTAACCCTTATTCAGGACGAATGATGAACGAGGAACAGGAGCTAACGGACTGGTCTGCATGGTCTTCAAACTATGGTTTGCTGGCCGCTGAACGTGTTCTTGAGCGGTTTAATATGCACTTGCCGCATGATTATCAAATGTATGCGCAAAAATTATTCATTGATTACCTGTTGTCTGGTGAAGACGGCAAGGACAAAGATGCTCCAGGGGCGATGACTCGCGAAGACGTAGAGCAGGAACGCGTAAACCTTATGGAAGAAGGTGAGGGATTTCACCAGCTGGAAGAGGCACATCAAATACTGATAGCTGACAGTCAGGCCAGTCTGATTGCTTTGTCGAAAGATATACCCCTGTTAATACAGGATCCAAAACGGATTGAATCATCACTTTCAGCCCAATTTCAACAAGTGGCGGACATTAATGCCAGTCACAGTTATCGCAAGCGGTTTTATGATTTGATTTTACGAGTAAAAGAATTGCTAGGTCTTATGTCAGATTATCGACAGGATCTCGTGAAAGATGCTGTTGATCGTGGTGCGCTGGTGTTTGATGCTTTGATTGGCGAGAAGTTGGACTTAATGAAAAAAAAATCGACTTTCTCATGCTGTTAATTTCAAGACTATTGATCCTTCTCTATGTGAGTATGTTGATATCGTGTCGAGTTGCCTTGCCGCCTAGATACCAAGTGAAACATTTAGGTGCTCTCCCTACAATGGATCATTCCGTTAAAGAAAACTTAAAAAATACAACTACGTTTTCTCAAGGTGATTGGCCACAAAAGGCGTGGTGGCGTGTCTATGGTTCGTCTGAACTCAATCATTTAATTACAGAAGCATTGGTTCAAAATCCATCCATTCTAGAGATGAATAGCAGAATACAAGTAGCGAGACAAGAAGCCATTGTCACCGGCTCAGTTCTTTTTCCGTTGGTTTTTTTTAATGCCACAGAAACCAAACAATACACCAGTCAGCATGGATTATACCGAGCGTTCAATTCGAAGTTCCCTTTAAGCGCCTATATAGTTGATTTATCTCTGTCATTCAATTACGAATTTGATTTTTGGGGACAAAATCACAACCTTCTTTATGAAGCCATCGGCAGAGAGCGAGTGCGGGAAGCCGAAGCCGCTCAAGTGGTACTGATGACGACAACCGCACTTGCACAAGCTTATTTTGCGTACAAGACAAACTTGATAAGAAAGGAACTGTATGAGCAGTTAGTGATGGTTCGCATGGATCTCACTGAATTAAACAGTTTACTTCTTCACAAGGGACTGTCTTCAGCACTCGCACCGTTTCAAGCGACAGAAAATGCAAGCGAAGCCAAGAAGCTACTTGCCAATATTAATGAAGAACTGGCTGTTGATAAGCACCTGATTAATATTTTGGCTGGCCGTGGGCACGATACGCCACTAGGCATCGGTAAGGCACTTCCAGCGCTTCCTTCACGTCCCGTGATTCCCAAAACGCTGTCCATTGATCTGTTAGCTAGACGGCCCGATTTGATGGCACAAATTTGGCGCGCAAAAGCATTGGCCTATAAAACGGGCGCCGCCATGGCTGATTTTTACCCTAATGTGAATATAATCGGGCTTATCGGTCTTCAGGCAACCAGTTGGAAAACGCTATTTGCGACGACCAGTGGTACTTCCGCGATAAAACCGGCGTTAAATTTACCTATTTTTACAGCGGGTGCCATTCGAGCAAATATCAACGCGATTAGAGCACAGTTTGACGCTGCCATTTTTGCTTACAATAACTTACTGTTGCAAAGCACACAGGAGGTTTTAGATGTGCTTGCATTTGCTCAATCAATCGACCAACAGAACCAAGAACAAGCAACCATTCTTTATTACGCAGAAAAAAGATTTAATTTAGTTTTATTGCGTCAACAAAAAGGCTTGGATAGTCGATTTGATACCTATCGTCTACAAGAAGACGTGATTCAAGTCAAATTGACTAAGGTGATGCTGCTTTATAATCAGTATCTAGCGTCTATCAAACTCACCAAAGCATTGGGTGGCGGCTACTGTCAAGCTAAAGTCCCTTTAGTAAACAAATGTAGCGCGCCACTCCAATGCAATGTTTCGGATAATTTAAGATGAACAAACGCTGGTGGCAAAAAATACACACAAAATATAACGCTAGCATGAGCAAAGCAAAGCAACGTCCATACTTGATCGGGTGCTTTTTATTTGTGGCATTGGTTCTACTCCTCTATTGGTTTTTAGTCTGGCATGACAAAGAGTATACAAACGATGCTTATGTGCATGGAAACCAAGTCTACATCACGTCCTTACATCCTGGATTTGTGACTTCGATACATACCGACGATAGTTTTCTTGTCAAAAAAGGGCAGTTATTAATTGAGTTAGATGAAACAGATGCCAAGATTGCATTGGAAAAAGCGAAAAAACAATTGGCACGAGTAGTCCGAGAGGTATGCCAAGCTTTTCATAATGTATTTATTCTAAAGGCAGAAATCGGCATTCAAGAAGCAAGACTACTCAAGGCTAGACAAGATTTTAAACATCGAAAAGATGTCATCGGCGCTAACGGGGTTTCATTGGAAAATTATGAACATGCTGTTGATGACTTACAAGCCCGTATCTCGGCTCTGAAACGAACTCAAAGTCGTTATCAAAAAGCATTAGCGTTTATACAAGGCACAACCATCCCTGATCATCCTGATATACAAGCGGCCGCTCAGAGTGTGCGTGATGCTTGGGTACGACTGTATCGCTGTAAGATTTATGCGCCAGTGGACGGTTTAGTCGCACAACGCACCATTCAAGTTGGCATGTGGGTTAAGCCCGAGAGGCCACTGATGAGCGTCATTCCTCTTGATCAAATTTGGATTAATGCAAATTATAAAGAAACACAGTTAAAGCACATAAGGATTGGTCAAAACGCGACAATCACTTCTGATTTATATGGTTATAACACGGTTTTTCATGGGAAAATTGTTGGATTACCTGGGGGGGCCGGCAATGTTTTTTCTTTGTTGCCGCCGCAAAATCTTTCAGGAAACTGGATTAAAATAGTTCAACGATTGCCCGTTCGTATTGCTCTGGATCCTGGTGAGTTAAAACAACATCCGCTTAGAATCGGCTTGTCCATGGAAGTCACTACTAACATATCGACGCAATCTGGATTGCTTGTACCCACCTCATCGAAGGGTTCGCCGCACTATGTCACCAGTATTTTCAAAGAAGAGGAGTTGGGTGTTCAAGCACTGATTGCCGGGATTATTACGAGCAACGCTGATCCTGAACTTAAACGCTATATGCTAAAACCATTCATTTGGTCGGATCGCTAACATGATCCTTTATTCATTGCTGTTGAGCTTGTTTATTATTCTGCTCAGTATGACCTTCACCGTCATTGGCGGCTTCAATATGGTCAGTGATCTAGGCGCCGATATGAGCCTTGCCGGGTACGGCTTTAGTTTTTATTGCATTGGTAATGCATTGAGTGTGCCTTTGGGTAAACCCTTCATGACGCGATTAAGTCCTGTTCAATTATATGTCGTGTGCATGATGTTGTTCGCGTGTTTTTCTTTAGGATGCGCGTGTTCAACGAACTATGTGGAATTTATTCTATTTCGCTTGCTCATGGGGCTAG
>CANNJI010000184.1 GCA_947504875.1 Legionellaceae bacterium | reverse complement strand
CGTAGAATATAATGGACTCTACAAGCATGCTTGGGTACATCCAAATGGAAAGGGAGAGTGTGGATAAAATAGCAGATTACTGTCGTTAACCGGTAAGGCAGGTACGCAAGCCTTGATTTCTCAGCATGACGCCGCGTTCCGTTACTTTGGCGGCATGCCGCAAGAATGTCAGACAACCTGATCTCGAAGATTTTAAGTTGCCCCCACTTTATAAATTAACCGCAATGCTGTCCCCGGAAAAATCGTATTTGTTTCATTCAGCTCGTCACAAAGATGTTGAAGCGCTTTGTCAGAAGAATGATTGGCTAAATGATGCAATCTAACAGTGAGCGTGCTGTTATGTTCATCAGGTAATAAATCGGCCTCCGTTTGATAAATTGCACGCAGTAAACTTCGCCTCTCATCAAGTTTGTTCATCTTATTAAGCAAGACATTTGTCATGGCGGTTTCAGCTCGGTAGGCCACCATTTTAATTGTGTCCACAAGGTGTTTCCTTGGCGTTGCAAGGCGCCGAAAGCGCTCCTCTTCCGGCAACTGGCTTATGCTAATATGACGCTCAGTATCCTTGCGCTGTTTTTTTGCTGCTGCGAACTCTAGTTCAAGCACTTGAATGCCCTCAAGAAGTGTTGTTTTTTTCTGTTTATAGACCTCAACTTCCGCCGGTTCTATGTGGCCTTCCAGGTGAATAGCGCCAAATAGTGCCAACTCGCGGCTGTGTTTTGCAGCCAATCGACGAACAATTCCATCAAGGCGTCGATATTCAGGGTTTGTGACCTGAGTTGTGTCAGGAATTGCTTCAAGTGAATAGTCAACAAGCCTATCAAGATTATAGTGTTGACGCATGTATTTAAAAAAGTTCTCCTGACACCATCTGTCGAACATTTCTGATGCAATCAGTTTCAAATCAGACCGATAGTCCGTGCTGATAATGCTGGTCTGATGGCCACCATTGTTGAGTTTTCTCACCTCACGAACCCATAATGTTTTTGACAATCGGGTCCCTCGCTCAGCCAACTGAACGACCACATCATTACCAGCGACCGTCTTAATCGTTTGTGACTCGAACTCGTCTTTATCCCAGTTATCTTTGGGGTATTTATGATACGTAATACAGGCTATTCGTTTTTTCCGCATCCTTGCCATAAAATCGGGGCTGTATCCTTCTCGGTCAAAGATCAACGTAAATTGATGCAGCAATGGATCAGCCTTTAGAGCCTCTTCACTGACAAGCGCTGGGGCGTCTTGTTCTAAACGAGGAACAATCTCATGCTCAAGAACCTGGATTAAACCTGGATCGACGGCCTTGTTAATAAAAAAAAATGGCTGCCCACCCATCGCATTAATCCAATAATCAACCGTGGCTCGAAGGCATAGTTTTTCACGAGAAACGTGATGGCGAGGGAGTTTCGTTTGAGCGCCATGATAGACCCGTACATGACCGTCAATATAAAACACCCCACAGGACTCTGTATCTGCCTGCATCCACTGCCGACACAAATGGGCGCTCCATTTTGCAGGGGCGCCATTATGACTTAATGCGATCAGTTTTTCACGCAACGTACGTACTTCTGGAATGCGATCAAGACCTATTAATTTACCCCATTCACCTGGCGCACAATAACGTAAATCCTCTATTGTTTTGACTCTTGTCAAGGCCATCAATGCAAGCAGAAGAAAAATACTTTGTAGGCTGTAATAGCCTTTTGGGAGCTGGAAATGCTGATCAACATCCGATAGCAAACCACACGATAGCAGTGCCGGCAAAGCAAGAAGGACGCCGCCATAAGGCAGATCGACCACAGGTTGAAACGAAGGCGATACGGCTTGTAGGCCGCCAATACTTGTTGCAATCCGGCCAAGGACGTTGCTTGCACCTACACCGAGTGCCGCTGTATTGTCCTGCGTGCTGCGCTCAGTTTTGGTGGATGTAACCGGGAGCGTATTGTCGGCGTGGGTTAAATCGTCTTTTTTTTAATGGATTATGCAAGCGACCCGCACCAATTGCCTTGCTCAGCGTATTTTTTTTTAATCCAAACTCCGTTGCTATATCAGGTACCGATATCCCGCTATCTAAGCGCGCCTGGACATCTTGCAGCACAGAATCAGTTAACACGGCTGCACCGCGTGTTTTTTTTGGTGAATAAAAACCGCTGATGCCGTCAGTTCGGTAAGTTTTTACAGCACGTTTAACGCTCACAAGCGTGACACCGAACGCTCTGGAAATTTGAGACTGAGTGGCATTACCATTCACATAGAATTGACTGGTGATCATGCGAAATGCCTGTATATCATCCTTGTCGTGTGAAAAAACAGGCATACTTCCATTAAAATAAAATATTTTTCCGGACTCGTTTTTAAAAGCAAGCTCAGGCGTAATGTGAACGCTATCTGTGGGAAAAATGGGTAGCTGGATTTGGGGCATTCGATACTATAACCGATGGAGTGAGGCTCATTTTAAACAAAACGGGGTCATTTTTAAATCCATCCACAAACAAATAGTGCTTAGGGAAAAAACCGGAAAGTTACCTTTTCAAACCAATAGATTCAATTAGTTAAATAGAATTTAAAATTTTACGGTGACTGCACGGGATCAGGTGCTCTGATGTTGGATTTTCAACGTATGTTTCCAGACGAAACTGCATGCCTTCGATATTTAGAAAAAATCCGCTGGCCAGATGGGTTCGTTTGTGGAAAATGCGCTACTGTTGGTGAACCATTTAGACTGTCAAGCCACCCAAGAAAACTCAAATGTCGCTCTTGTCAGCACTTAGAATCAGTTACGGCCGACACTGTTATGCATCGAAGCAAGAGCAGTATTCATGTTTGGTTTTGGGCCGCCTATCTGGTAGCAACTCAGACCCCTGGCATCTCAGCTCTAGAGCTTAAAAAGAAGCTGGGTATTAAACGTTACGAAACTGCCTTTCAAATTTTGCATAAGCTACGAGATACTATGCTGCGCCCTGGCCGTGATAAAATTGGTGCAGAATGGCCTGTAGAATTGGACGTCGTTTTTGTTGGAGGCAAGACTAGAAGCGGTGTTCAGGGTAAAACGGATCAAGTACCAGTCATTATTGCAGTGGAGATCCGTCGTCAAGAAATTCGCGATGACAACACTAATAAAATTATCAAACGCGCTCTTGCTGGCCGCATCAGGATACAACAATTACCGAATAAAACAGCTGCTGCTGTTGATCAATTTGTTAGCGATAGCATCGCACCTGGCGCTACGATTACTAGTGATGACGGCAACGAATTCACAAATTTGATCAGCTTGGGCTACAAACATCGCCCAGTGCCTATGCGTGGAGATCGCGATAAAATGGACAGTTATTTGCCAATGGTAAGTAGAGTCACAGCCAATTTGAAAACATGGATTGATGGCACGTTTCATGGCGTTCGCAATCATCATCTTCAGGCCTACTTGAACGAATTCATGTTCAGATTCAATCGTCGCTTCTTCCGTGCCGTGTCATTTCTGAGTTTACTAGGCCTTGGAGTCCTCCGCCAAGGATTAACTTACCGAGAGGTGTACGGTACAGTTGGTCGAGAAAATCCAACGGAAATCTAGCATTGTACCGCAACCGGATACGCAGGCAAATTTCCTTTTCATTATACTGCTCCTTTATTAAGTACCTTTCACAATGAGACTTAAGCTTATTAAATGACTGAGGGAATAATT
>CANNJI010000183.1 GCA_947504875.1 Legionellaceae bacterium | reverse complement strand
ATACTTGATTAAATACAAAGCACAATGGTATAAAAAAATCTTTTTGTAGTCAACAAAATGTTCAAGGTAAAACATAACTGCTCATTTTTTTATTGGTGGGTATAGATAGAAAGGGCTAATCGCTGTGTCGCAGATTAACCCATTGGAATGACACGTTGCAAGTCCAACCTCGCGCTGCAACTATCACATAAACAAAGCAATGTTTCAATTATCAATTGCGAGAAGGGTATGCTTTTTCAAAGTCATTTCCCATCATGAATCATCTGGGATTCATATTTAAAACGAAAGGGCATGAGCAGGTTGTCGTTTATTGGCATTTATCAGCTCAATCAATTGCTCGCTTGGGCGATCATTCAGGGTTTCATAATGGCTGGCACCATTATAGCTAATCACCAATAACCTTTGTTGATCAAAATCATCCAACGCTGTGCCGTTTGGTAAATATATTCTATTTTCTATGTGTGTTGAGCCTTTCATCATATCTGGATGAAGGACGAAGATGGGGAGCTGTAAAACATTAACTAAGGCTCGAAGCGTGTGCTCTCCACCCCATGTTTTATCGCATTGAATATAATTCAGATATGTATCAAAATCCGTTGCCCATTGCCAGTCAACAGGAAAATCTTCATCACCAATTAATGAAACAAATTCACCTCGGTGCTGTTGCATATATATTTTTGTTAGCAATCTTAATCGGTGCGCTAATTCTTCGCGTGTACCAAAATGGCCTACCTTTGTCTGGAGTGCTACCGGAAGCCCGGCTGGGTATGCTTGCAGTAACTGTTCTGCAACAGATGTGAATTGACAGTTACCGTCTCCTACAATAGGTTTTACTTGAACCCCCAGGGTTTCAAAAAGCCAAGGACAAAATTGTTCATATTGCGCAAATTGTTCAGCAAGTTTTTTTGCCTTAGCTTCTTTGTCGATACGTTCTCGAAACTCTCTTTGTTTAGCAAGTAGTTCATCCATTCCTTTCTTGCGCTCAGCATTTATTTTCGCGTTGGTACCGCGTGTTTTTTCTGAAGAACTCCCACCGCTACTTAGCACGGTGTAATCTGGAGTTGAGCTAAGACCAGCATAATTCAATGTTCGTCCATGCTGAAATAAACTGCAAAAAACGATGCCTGATTTATCCCGCATAGCGTGTTGCGTAATATTGGCAATATACTGATGTTTATTTTCTTTATGATCAGCATCCGTATCGTCGGCAGAGTACAAGACATGTAAACGCACACCTGTTTTAGGTATGCGAAATTTAAAGACATCTTGAGTTTTCGACAAAACATCTTTAAAACGTTGTAAAAATGCACCATTCTCTCTATCCATCAGCCCCGTAAGCACTGTTTCACACACAGCACAAGGTGTTTTGCTAGAATGGAAATGTAGCGCAATGGCGATGACCTTAATATTGTCGCCGGCTCTTATCGAATCTCCCAATTCATGTAATTTCAAAACCAATTGATTGACTAGTGCTTGTACATGTGGCTCTTCATACAAGTACAAAGCTAGGGCTTGCTCAGAATGCTTGATACTATCAGCAGCTCTTGGTTTGTCTAGATTTTCGTATTCCGGATGATGTCCGTGTTTTTTCTCGGTAACACCAAAAAATCGCAATCCTTGATCATATAGAATTTTAAGTTTCTCATAGGGTTTATAGGAGCGTGCAGCGCTTGAAAGATCGTCAAAATGCAAGGCGCGATTATCTAAACTCGCGTTGGTTGGAATAATAATAGGTAGTGTTACTTCGATATATTTTTTTACATGCCCAGGTCGAGAAATTTTTAGCATAAACGTCAGAGCAGCCGTAGCTGCATTGCCAGCAGCGACGTTCGGAAGGTTTGCCTTTAATGCAATGTGTTGTCGACCTAAATCAGCTGTATGTTTAACAAACCCTGTTTTCTTACTTCGATAAAATAACCGTAAAATAGGGTAATGTATCATCGATGTATGTCTTTCGCTCACGAAATCTTCGGCTTTTTTAGCAGCTAACTCTTGAACGGTGCTGACAGGAAATCTCGAGCATGCTGCTTTCTTTGTTTGTAACAAAGCATACAAAATCAGCATTTGTCTTAAAAATGAACGAAATAGTGTTTTTGCAGCAGGTGTATATTTACCATGCAATATTTTGATTTGTGTTGCAATAAAGTCCCAACTATATAAATCTAAGCGTGTTGCAAAAAGCTTCAATACAGCTTGATTACTACGGGTAGAGGCAAAATCTGATTTCTCAGGTGGGGTTTTCGATAAAAAATCTAAAAACAATCTCAGTCCATCAGCGTATAAATTTGGCGATGTCTGATTAAAAATCTCAATAATTCTCTCGGTGTCTCCCAAGTTACAAGCAGAAAAAAAATCAGGTTTGTTTTCTTTGATCGATTTAGGTGGCATCAGAGTGTTCCAAAGGAGCGTTTTAAGGCAGTTTTATATGGATAAAATGAATCAGCGCTACTCGCATCTAGCAAATTTTACACCATCTATAAACGACTCTGCTTTTGTAATAGCCTCTTGCTTCGTTGAGCAATTTTCGTAATATCCGATGCGGTCGCTGTTAGCAATAATTTCAACATGCCAAGTTTTGTTATTTTCGTTTTCATGTGTTTTATACCAATAATTAATCATCTTTACCTCTTTTCAAAACAGATTACACCACTTCAATTTCTTCCGCTTGCATTCCTTTGGCACCTTGCTTTGGGTGAAAAATAACCTTCGTTCCTTCCGCAAGGGTTTTATATCCATCACTTAGTATGGCTGAAAAATGAGCAAAATACTCTTTGTCGCCCGCGGTAATAAAACCAAATCCTTTGGCGCTATTAAACCATTTAACTATCCCTTGTATTTTATTTGACATATATTCATCCAACAGATTGTAAAAAATTATCATACAAGATTTTTTGTTCTGCAAACAATAAGCAGAATTTAATTACGTGTTCCAACATACTGATCGTCAAAATAATGTTTCAATCTAGATCTAAGCGTACCGCGACTTACTCCTAGAATAGCTGCTGCCCTTGATTGATTATAGCGACAATGTTCTATTGCACATTTATATAGCGGTTCCTCTACCTCTTCAATCACTAATTTATATAAATCCACAATATCTTTGTCATGTGCTTTTAGGTGATTCTTAATCATGCTCTCAATAGCATCGCTTAAAGATTGCTCATTCAGTTTTACTGGTTTTTCACTTATTGTCATGGGTCATTCCTTATTATAAAACTTACTTAATATAACAAATTGTCTATTTTTTGAGAACAAATTTGTGCACCTTAACTGATTAAAACACTTTACTATGACAGAGGACTCAAAAATCATAACTTATCATGAGCAAATTTTAACGAGTGTTGTAAAAACACAGATTTATTTTGGATGGCTTCAGAAAATTTGGACAATAAAAACATGCAGTAAAGACCTTGGCGAAACTTGCTATCTTGGTTAACCATTGTCTTTTCGCGCTCAGTCAAGAAATTAATGGGCGCATCCTTTGCTATAAGGCCGCCATTTTTTTTGAAATAATTAATTGCTTGTATTAGATCAGTGTCTGAATGTTCTTCATTTAGCTCTAATATTTTTAATATTTCAAACAAACCATTTTCCTTTGCCTGCTTATATTGTTTTTCAAGACCATCACAGTACATGGCATATTCAGTATCATCCCATTGTGGGTCGTTATGAATCTGGAGATTACTTTGTCTTGTTGTCATGAGTGCCCCTAAAAATAGATTGTTGAAGCCCTGTTGTTTTGAGTAAGCGTTTCATT
>CANNJI010000182.1 GCA_947504875.1 Legionellaceae bacterium | reverse complement strand
TGCAATCCTTTCTGAGGCTGGAGAATTACCGCATTTTTTCAAAGCAAACCAAAATAAAGGGACAGAAACATTTTTATACCTAACGGACAGCATGAGGTAGTTAATCGGCTTTTCTCCGAACCACCAGTTTGTTCTGTCTATTATCAAGTCACACTTTTCAAATTCAAATAGACCGAATATAAATCTTGCTATGTCGTCAAATGGAAGCGCGAACTCCACGAAAAATCGTTGTATTCGCTTGTACAGCGACTCGTATTGTGACCTTCCAGTAAGACTGCTTAACATTAGTTATTAATTTTCGCTATATTGTTCCGGTGCAATCCAAAAAGGAGCAATCATGCAGAATCGAGCGACGCTCATCGAAGTAAAACAAGCATTTTCAGAATGGCGATCAAGCAAATTACATCGAACAGAAAAAACGCCGAAGGACTTGCGTAATCAAGTTGCAGCACTTGTGCCTTATTATCCAAGAAGAGAGATCTTGGCATCATTAGCTATCACCGACGAACAGATGAGATTATATGTCAGCAACCAAGAAGCGCGAACTATTTCTGCTCAAGCTAATGACTTACTATCAAATGAATTTATTGAGCTACCCATGCCGGAACTGCCGATAGTCAAACATGAGTTAACACCGGGCGCATCACTGACTATCACTCGCTGTGATGGAGCAAGTTGGGCTATTTCTAAAGCGAGCGAGGATGTGATATCCGAGTCATTACGTTTGTTTCTTCGGAGCTAATCGATGTTACAAATTACACCACAACATCGATTATTGTTAGCCACATATCCTGTTGATTTTCGGCGAGGGCTGGATGGTTTGGCAGCACTTTGCCGAGTCAGATTAAAAAACGACCCATTTTCAGGAGCTATATTTGCTTTTCGTAATCGCTCAGGAACTTCTATAAAGCTACTGGTTTACGATGGCTCAGGGTTTTGGTTATGCCAAAAACGGTTTTCCAAAGGCCGTCTAGCTTGGTGGCCAAATTCACAAGACGAAGCAACGGAGATAAGAGCCACAGAGCTTTTATTGATTTTGGCGCAAGCTAATCCAAAAGCTGCAAGCATTCCAGAGGACTGGCGTCGTTTACACTCAAGCAGCACATGCAAGGTCGGAGATTAATTGTAATTGGTGCCTATAATTCCATGGCAACCATAATTGTGGCTCTTTAAAAACATGAGATTTATTTTCTTGCAAAGCTGTCAGATAATCCACGGGATTAGCATTATTATCGATAGCTGTTTGAATCAAACTCATTAATAATGCGGCGACGTACGCCCCATGCTCTGTTTTATGAAACATAGCCATCTTGCGTGTACGAATAGGCATTTTTAAGGCGCGCTCCACATGATTATTATCAATCAATGCCCCCGGTACACGGGTAAACTGAGTCAGTGCGTACCAATGGTTTAACATATAATTGATGCTTTTTCCCAAGGGAGAATTGGGTTCCACTCGTCGTTCATCGCGTTGTTGATTTAGCCAGGCATATAAGGTATTCATCAATGGCAGGCTATGCTGTTGATGATAAAACAAACGCTCATCATCCCCCATTTTTTTTGTTTGTTCGTCAAAATAATAGACTTTACGAAGAATCTGCAGAACAAACTGGCATCCCTCTGGAAACACATACTCAAGCTCGCTAAATTTTCGTAATCCATGTGACAAACAATGACAAAGGATAACTTTAAAATCATGTGTAAGATTCGCAGATAATGCATCACTCATTGTTTTAATGGGTGGCAACGCTTTATCGCGTAACGATAAAATTCTGGCCATGTTCTCACCGGCATGTTTTGGTGATGAATAAAACAGAGTAATCGGATGGTTTTGATGTGCACCAAGCACCGCTGTTGTATAGCAGCCGCGTCGTTTCATTTTGGGGTTATCCATGATTGATTTCAAATGGGATAAAATACGCACGCGTGTATCATCGTAAGAAACCTTGTCATCTGCGGCTACAAGACGTTCCAAGATTCTGCGTACCGGGTAAACACAATCAGCTACTTCCTCACACAACATCCACTGAGTAGCATCGGGTAATGGTTGTTTGATTGCGTTCTGAAAGCGCTCAATGGCATAAAATGGCGTGCCCAAATAGTATTTTTGGAGTGAAAGTATCGCTTTGAAACGAGCATCATATTTTTGTTGATAAGCCGCCGGCAAACTCGCGGTTTTTAGTTCACCACAACGAGAGCAACGTACTTGCTCAAGATTAAACCGCGTGATTTTGGCAAATCCTTGCCCTGTGATGCGAATGACAACTGATTCACCATAATGATATAAACGACCACCGCAGCCCTCAGGACATGGGGAGCCAGTTTTACCCTGCTCATAAGGCAAAAAAATAGTTTCATCGGCATTATAACTGTTTGCAGATAGGCGACCGCCTGTGCGTGAACGCGGTTCTGGTTGCTTATTATCTGATGTATTTATGCCCATACTATCATTTTTGTCTGTAGTATCCAGCACATCACTTAAGTCTGAGTCTGGTAACTCAAGGTCTTTTTTTTTATTGTTTCGCTGACGGTTGCGAGGGATAATATTGAATAGTTTACGCAGTTTATCCAGATTGATTTTTGCATATTGGAGCTGGTCTTGTAGCCAAGCCATAAAGTTTAAGCATTTACCAAGCAATGCGCGATCATCAGCTGTTAGTGTATCTGAGGTTAAGCGTTGCATCAGCTCATCTCTGGCCTCTTGGCTGAGGTCAACTGTTTCTGGCTTTGACATCCTGTCACCATAGATTAAAATTGCTAGTTAGCTTGATCCCATTTAATCAAAAAATCAATAGTTTGAGGGTATAATAAATGACGGACGTTGTGGAATACGATCAGCTCGTAGCCTTTTTGAAACACGCTAGTGTATTTGAAATTTATCGTTTATCAGCGGCTATTCAGAATGAATTAGAGAACCCGCAGCGTCTTGCAAAAGTAAATCATAAAATCAAAGAGGGTGATCTCATTGAGTATTTTGATTCGAAAACCAACACCCTTATTAAAGCTATTATTGTCCAAAAAGCACTGAAAAAAGTGGTTGTTCAGCATGTTGATGATGGGCGGCGATGGCAAATACCCTTGTGTTGGCTCAAAATTGACAGCCGTGAGTTTGTTTTTGAGCAAGCACGCGGAATGAGTAAAAATGCCGTCAAAGTCGGTGATTTTGTCGGTTTTTATCATCAAAATTACGGTGAACATATTGCTGGGCGTGTTGAGCGATTAAATCAAAAAACGGTTTCACTCACCACACCAGAAAAAAAACGTTGGCGGGTATCTTATCAACTCTTGTATCCAGTTATTGATGGCGAGCAGATTGAGATATT
The DNA here is from genome assembly GCA_947504875.1 of Legionellaceae bacterium. Taxonomy (GTDB): domain Bacteria; phylum Pseudomonadota; class Gammaproteobacteria; order Legionellales; family Legionellaceae; genus CANNJI01. Next base: position 448 of record CANNJI010000182.1, on the reverse strand, counting down.
GCAACGGATGGAGCACCAACTAGACGTGAGCGATTTCTCCGAGTAAAAAGCAACTACGCAGCTTTACTGGAAAGACACCAATGAAGAGCCATTCAATACACCTACAGGTGTTGAAAAGCATTGTCAGCATCTTATCATTCAAATGAATGCTTTGATTAAAAATTTATCTTCGGAGATTTTGAAGTTTAATCAGGATGATTTTGATCAATTGCGTAAAGCTGCTTTGAGCAAATATAATGAATTGATAACGCAATCAAGATAGGAAAAAGTAGCAGCGTCGTGTTGCACCTCCAAAATACAGTCATGTTTTTAGGCTATAATGGTACATATGTAGACTGATTGAGAGTTATTATGCCCATTACTATTCACGAACCGCTATATTTTAAAAGACCAACAACAATAACCACCTATAGTGATATTCCGAATGAAAGTCCTGAGATATCCAGGC
>CANNJI010000181.1 GCA_947504875.1 Legionellaceae bacterium | reverse complement strand
GAAGACTGAGGGGGTCAAGACTGAGGGGGTCAAAGACTGAGGGGGTCAAGTCTTGCCTTTTGCCTTTTGGAGTTGTAAAAGACTGAGGGGGTCAAGTCTTGCCTTTTGCCTTTTGGAGTTGTAACGTCTCATATAAATTAACATAACTCATCTCGCAGTAATCGACTCGATACAAATTTTATTTTCAGGTTTTTGTAGGTTGAGCAAAGCGCGGAGCGCGTGCCCAACAATGGGTATGATTTATGTTTTTTTCAGGATGGCTATTGCTTCGTTTATAATATCATCGGGCAAATGAGTAATTTTTTATCACAAGCCAAACGTAAGGCCGTAACAATCAGTTGATGCGCTTGCCTTGGATTTCCCTTTGATGCCATTCGAAGAAGTTCAATGCCTGAATCAGACAACAGATTATGAGTACATCCCGCTTGGGTAAAGCCATGATTTAACAAGTTCTTAAATGCCTCACGATCATTTATCCTAAAAAAAGCAGTTGAAATATGATAAGATAGTCCAACATATTGATTATCATAACGAATATCATGCCAAAGCTGCCAATTGAGGCTCACCCTACGGGTGAAGCACTTTTAGTCAAAAAGAAGACCTGTTTAGCCCTAGAAACTGCGGGGGTCAAGTCTTGCCTTTTGCCTTTTGGAGTAAAAGGCAAGACTTGCCCCCCTCATTTGCTTGCTGATAAATGCTTGCTTGACAACAATTTAAACATCCTTTGCTTGATATCATAAAAAAAACCATACAATACCAAAAAAGTCTGCGAAAGCAACTAGTTAGAAAGCACTACTGGCATAGTGTTGACGGGTTGGCATGGAGCCGCTGTGAGTTATGTTAATTTGCGTGAGACATTACACTTATGCGCACAATACGGCACCACAAGGTAGAAGACTAAGCAGAGGCAATTAACCAAGTATTACGAGCTCGACTTTAGCCATTTTTGATATTCAATCAATAGGCAAGCGACAACATATTTTTTCACTTGCGGTGATTAAAGCGCGATGCACGATGAAATATTGTTCTGCTCCTGTGGTTCTTTAGCTAAATCAATCAACGTGTTAATGCTTGCATTTTGCCAAACATGTTCTATAATTACCAAGAAAGCCTTCACAATAAATAGGGTTATCTCATGCAAATCCCATTGATTGAGCCAAAATCAACGCGCTACATCCACATTAATCCTGTAACCAATCACGTGCATTTACTGGTTCCTTTTGTTGGGGGGCAGGATATCAGCACGGACAACACGTGTAAGTCAAAGGTGGAGTTAAAAGCGTTTTTTGATGGTGGTGCGGTCAGTGAATTAGGATCCTATAAAAGCACACTTGAATTTCATATTTCATTGCTCGAAGAAGGCGATAAGCGACGCAACACCAAAAAAGAACGCTTGGCTCAAATTAATACCTATCTTGCAGCGGTTATCGGTATGAGAGATAACTATCCAGCGACTGTAAACGCTTGTCTCTCCCAACCTTCTAACTTATACAGCATTCAATTACGACCACGGGTCCAAGACCCTATCAGCAACGTGGTGAACCCTGTGTTTACGGTTAATCGAGGTATTGATTCTTCAGGCACGCCTTTATCGCCTTTGTATAACAAAATGCATGAAGCTTTCCCCGAGCTTGCCCTGGGAAAACCTGACCCACGTACGCAGCTCGTCAACGCGACCTTACGCGCTTTACCTAAAACTGCAAGCTTTGATGACATCCAGCGTGTTTTAACCAAGCAATGCCAAACGCTGTTTGTAACACGCGTGGATTTTCAACATGACAGCGAAAACCAAACTGTCGATAAAGCTTATATCGATAGTTTGATGGATTTTGGGGACGATGCACCGCCCAAACACTACATTGCTGCCCTCTTAGGCGTTTGTGCATCAAGCTTATGGACGACGTTGACAGGCTCACCGTTTTATCTTGGCACGTATACGACGCGCGCAGAGCAAGCCGAGCGCTTGTCCATCATGACGCAATTTTACTTAGGCGTTTTAAATATACACTGTCGCGCCAAGGACATAAGCCGCGAAAATTTCGGACAAATTCTAGATAATAACGCGGCGTTAAGTAAGGCACTCGTCGATACCGTATCAAGCGCCTTAAAGCAGGGTCATGACGTAGAACAGGCCATCATCACGTTTGTTAACGCACATAAAAAAGCAACGGAATTCAACTTATCTGATGATTTAAGCCACGCTGATAAACTGGCGATTCAAGCTAAGTTTGACATCACCTATCGAACCGTCACGGCTACCAAAGAAAATCCACACATGGATGATTTCATGATACTGGATGCGGAAGCTCGCAGTAAGTGCGATATATTCTTTACTCAAAAAGGGTTGATTTGCACGGACTTTGCGAATATTGCACCTACCACAGGGCCAAACCAGGGATACTTTACTGACATTCGCAAAGAAGCAAGCACACATCCTGAGGTCATGAGACCTCAAGATGAGCCGGTTATCACGGTTGATATCGAACTCGAAGCACTCATGGATAAACTAGGCGACGTGCAATGGGATAGATTACCGAAAGAAGTCGCCGATGCTTGCCGTGCTTTACCTGCCTTCCAACTGCGTCAGCTTTTGGATGATGTGGCGAAAGGCAAACAAGATGAAGCTAATACCATCTTGCAAGCATCGGATGATATTCAAACGTTACTCAGAACGCCTGGCAAGTTTACCGATTACTCAGGACGAAGATTTCATTGCACGGCTTATGAATACGCCTATTGGGCCAAAGACACGCACATGCGCCGCATGCTAGAAAGCCACATGGATGATGAGACCAAAGCTCAATTGTCAGAACGCGTCAATGAGATGGAGCACACGGGCCTCGCCTATCAACAACATGGGGTATCTTACCAAAACCCACATTATGATATGAGTTTTGTTTTGAAAAATTTAAATTCTGATGAATTTCGTCAATTACAAACCATGGTGGGTCAAAACATAGCTAAAATAAATAATGCCACGGCAGATAATTATCAAACGCTACCGTTCACAGCAACGGAATACGAGCAGCTTAAAAAAGCATTAGACCACCATAAGCAATTTAGGCTGACCCCGTTTTTTTATACATCACCCGCCAATGCTGTCGCGAACAAATTACAATTTGATTTTAAATCCTTAATTACAGCACTGGACACCTACGTGACAAATTATGATAGTTGGGACAATCACCAGCAAGAGGAGGCTTGGCTCAACGTTGGCAAGGCTCAACGGGAGGTTCCGGCGCACATTGCACACGAATATTGTAGAGGCGACAGGTCATTTGACCCTCGTCCTGAATTTAATGAAGAAACACTGCCTCGCTGCTTCACTATTCGTAATTATGTTACGAATGTTGAGTCCTGGTTCCCCTTGGCTTCTTCGTCTTCTGGTCTCGGTTTTGATTTTGGTTTATGGCACAGCGCGGCACGGGGGGGGCGCGGACGGCCGCTGGCTGGGCTGAGCGGGCTGCGGGACGCTGTCGTTGTTGATTTGACGGCCGTGAGACGCCTCGATGAAGTAAGAACCGCTGATCTTACGCTGTCGCGTAAAATCCTGGAGATGGCGTTACCGAATCATAGTTTGCGGTCTTGATCATGGCGTGATGGAGTAGACCTGCGGCGAAAGTCGCTGGCTTTAAATCCCAACACACGTTCAAAAACCATTCCAGTAACTCTTGGTACTGCCAAATTTGTGCGGTTCCTACCCACCACGTGCTCCAGCGATGCAAATAGCTTCTGATCCTGCAGGGAGAAACCCCAGAGTTGACCATTGCTTTAACATTTTCGCGTGCTTT
>CANNJI010000180.1 GCA_947504875.1 Legionellaceae bacterium | reverse complement strand
ACGGTACCCATGACGTTGGTCGCATAAGTTTCGACCGGATTTGCATATGAATAACGCACTAAAGGTTGGGCTGCCATATGAATGAGAATGTCTGGATTCGATTCTTTCATGGCTTTTTTTAAAGTATCTAAATCACGAATATCGCCAATGATTGAATGCATACCTTTTTCAACAGAAGCCACTTCAAAAAGATTAGGATTTGTAGGGGGTTTTAGGGCATAACCCGTTACTTCAGCACCTAAAGATTGGAGCCATAATGATAATCAACTTCCTTTAAACCCTGTATGACCTGTTAGAAAAACACGCTTACCGACCCAAAAAGATAAGCTCATTTCCAGATTTTCCAAGGGGCTTTACCTGATTCCCAAAGTTCTTCGAGTAAATTCTTTTCTCTCAAAGTATCCATTGGCTGCCAGAAATCTTTATGCTCATAAGCCATTAATTCTCCTTTACTAGCAATATCCTTCAAAGGCTTTTTTTCCCAGGCAGTATCATCCGAATCAATATAATTAATACACTTAGAATTTAAAACAAAAAATCCGCCATTAATCCAACCTCTATCACCCTTTGGTTTTTCAACAAACTCTGTCACCAAATCATTTTCACGATTTAATGCGCCATAACGACCAGGCGGTTGAACTGTTGTCACCGTGGCTAGCTTACCATGACTTTCGTGAAATTTTATAAGTTTGGTAATATCGACATTTGCTAAACCATCTCCATAAGTAAAACAAAATACCTTTTCATCCTCGAGATAAGAAGCAACCCTTTTTAGACGGCCACCTGTCTGCGTATCTTCTCCCGTATCAACCAAAGTCACTGTCCATGGCTCGGCATTTTGCTGATGCACCTTCATTTGATTATTTTTCATATCAAAGGTTACATCGGATACGTGAAGGAAATAATTTGCAAAATATTCTTTGATTATGTAGCCCTTATAGCCACAACAAATAATAAAATCATTAATGCCATGTGATGCATAAATTTTCATCAAATGCCATAATATAGGTTTGCCACCTACTTCTATCATGGGCTTAGGTTTAAGATGCGTTTCTTCAGAAATTCTTGTTCCGAGTCCGCCAGCTAAAATAATGGCCTTCAATGATACTCCTTTCAATAATTTGCAAATTATAAACGATAGAGAAGAGATAAAAATCTTTTTATTTTTTTGGTCCGTTGTTTAGAGATAATATCCTGTTTGATTTTGATCTTAGTTTCAAATGTAAAAATAGACACAATCTTTTTGGCAGCAATTATCATTAGCATCCGAACTTTATTTAGTTTAACAAGTAATCTAAATAAAAATTTATGTTTCATTAGATGAAATGCAAACATTTCTTTGGTGTTACTGACAATGAACAAATCTCTTTTCCTCCAATAATTTAGATTAAATTTTATGAAGCACTCCTTAGCAATTTCTAATTTATTTTTATTTTTCTTTTGATGCGCAAGATTGCTTATATTTTTAAAGTGTTGAATGATTGAATTATAAAATCTTAGCAATTCATCTTTCTCTAATGATTTAATGAGTTTAATTTCATTGACTGTTGATTGGCTTATTTCCTGCATGTTATCAACTGAAATAATTCTCTTTAAATTACCAATATCATTTATGTAATAGTACCCATAAAATTGTTGATTAAAATTTCTAAAGACTTCACAAAAAATATTATCAGTAAAGAGTACGTGGGTTCCGTAAATATTTGCTATAAGAGCTATATGAGAGAATGCATCAAAAGAAATTAATAGCTTGGATTGAGATAAAATCCTATGAAGATCTTCTTGATTATCGGGCTCGAATCTTGTAATAATCTCTACAAATTCAAATCCTGCGATAATTTTTAATAAATATTTATATGAATCACCAATCCTACATTTGCCGTAGTAGATTGAAACTAAATTCTTCTTTTTTTTAATATCAATATTTTTAAAATACTCGGGTTCGTTATTTAAAAAATAAAATTGGTCTAGATACTTTTTACCCAAGACCATTTGAGAGTATGTTGCGATATAATCGGTTGCCTTTGGTAAAAAATCATTGCCGAAAGAAAACGGTTTGGCGAGTAAATATTTAACGACTTTTTTTGCGTTCAGCGGATTATCATTAAAAATATCAGGGTAAATGACTATGGGTTCTTTTAAATAAACTAGAGAGCTATGATCAATCAATAAACTGTCATACTTTTTGGGCCTCTCTATTTTTTCGCCCCATGGAACTTCCAAAATGTGAGTATTTTTATTGAGGCATGAAAATCTATAAGCGATTTCCCATAAAATTCTAATGCCGTTGGAATGATCATGGTAATAGGGTATGTAAAAAACTATATGAGGTGGTTTCTTTTTTATCAAAAACGAATTCACTTTAGAGTCAGCTAACGGGCGTTAGCGAACATCCTAAATGAGAATCAGTCTGTTTTGTGAAAAGTCTCATGTGCCCTGCCCCAGATCGATCGTCCCGTGACGCCAGGTCTGGTGACGTCTCAGTTCATTCAGTGCCTTGTAAAAGCTCCGCTGTAAGTCCTCGTGCGCACGCATGATACCCTGATCCTTTAAGGCTTCAAGCAACCTCTTCTCCTTGATGTTGGTCACGGCTGATCTAATTTGGTCCAGGTGCTGGTGGATGTAGACCAGATCCTCGCAATGCCTTTGTAAGACAACAAATGCGTGGTGCACGAAGGCGATCGAGCCTCCCTCAGGCGTTGTGTATTTAAGGCTAATCAAGGATTGAGGCTCGACATCAACAATTTTATCGGTCTTGGTGTATGCGGATGCCATACTGACCATCTCCTCATAGAGCTCCGGGTGTATTTTAGGCATCTCGTAAAACTCGTCCTTGGAAATACCGTAGCCGTCCTCGAAGCGCCTGAGATACTCAAGAAAAGTTTGGTTCTGCGAAAAAAAATGGTCGTCATAGGGACTCAAGTCCTGGATGAGACTCATATACTCGTAAGGGAGTTTTAGGTTCTCGCGGATGAGGTCACCCTCCCCGATAGACTGATGGAGCGCTCTTAAGACGTGGGCGTCTTCTAGCTTTTGGAGTCGTAAAATCTTCCACGTGAGGCTTGAGAGTTGATGCACAATCAAACTCTCGGCGACATTCTTAGGTAAGAAATCTTTAACGAACTGATCTTGGAGTTGCTTAAAGTCTTCCTCCGACTCCCCAGGCAAGACGGCCCTTGAAGAATAGCTCCCCGTCTTTAATGCGTTACTAGCTATGGCTAACTTACCCGCCGCTGTCTTAGGTCCGCCCGAACGATTAGATCTTGTGGTTGCCATGGTTACTTGAGACGCACACCAGGCTTATCGTCAGGGGTGCCGATGAATTCGATGCCGGCTTTTTCGAGTGCAGTTTTAATAGCGACTACTGTCTTCATATTCTGCCCTTCTGGAACACCATCCGAAGATTCAATTCTTCTTATAGTTGAAAGACTTACACCTGATTTTTTAGCCAGGTCTTCGCCAGACCATTTAAGCATTGCTTTAGCAGCACGTATTTGTTTAGAAGAAATCATTTGACATTTTTAAATTCTTATATGACACTAATAGTGTCAATTAATACATTAATAAAGTTATATATGAATGATACTGCAAGAAACTGTCTTCAGGCTACCATTAAAAAGATTGAGGGAGCCTATGCCCCAGCGACGATTAGGGCATACAAATCCAACTTCGAGAATTTTATAAAATATTGTGACGAGATAAACGAAGAAGCACTACCTGCCTCTAGTGAGGTTGTGGTTTCCTTTATAAAAAGCATTTCGGATGGAAGATTAAAATCTGCGAGTATTCGAATT
>CANNJI010000179.1 GCA_947504875.1 Legionellaceae bacterium | reverse complement strand
TTGCAAAGGCGCAACGTATGATACCCACGCCGCTTAAAGCATCCCCATAGAACCAGGCCTGTCCTCAGAATAAAAACGTCCCTCGCTGGCCGTCTTAAAACTAGTGATACTGTTTAATGGGGTGGCTCTTGGGCTGGAAGATGAATCACATGCTCGATGTTGTCGTTTGATTCGCTTGTATTTTTGGGTCAACAACCTGCTTGTAAACAGCGGACCTAAATGCATCAAAGTAAATGAAGCTAACATCTTGTAAAAGATATCGTCTCGATTCTTGCCTTGCTTTCCTCGGAAAGACAGTATCATCAGGCACGTCAACTGTGCAAAGGCAAGGGAAGGTTGAACGCCGTGAACAGGGCAATCGATGGTTCTAAGATTCGAAGAAAAAAAACCTAGACGGGAGTTAGCGAGCGGCGTCATTTTAGCGGGAATAATTGCTGTTGGGGATACTACAGACCGGCCACTCCCTATCTGCAACAGCACGTTATCACGCATCATTTTACTGTGATGACGGGTTGAGTGGTAGGTTATATCCGTTGTTGTATTTGAGCGCTCCAGCATAATAATCTCCCTGTGTTTTATTTATTCTATACAGTGAAGACTAGACCATATCAGTGGTATTTCAAGGGCTAATGGATTATATTTTTGTCTTGATGATTGAATAAGGTTCTTGCGGCGCGTTTAAAATGATCGGTTATTTAAGTGTGATAAAAACTCATTAACCAATTGATTTAAACAGAATTAATTGGTGCGCCCGGAGGGGATCGAACCCCCGACACCATGGTTCGAAGCCAAGTATTTTGAAATTACCTTATTGATTTTATGTGATTTTTTATTGCCGCCGCCCGATACAAACAAAGCAAGACTTGACCCCATCAGCCTATTTGATCCTAACGCTATTATTAATAAACATCCGCCATGATTTTCGTAGGTTCTTCTAAAATCTTTAATATGGCGGAAGCACAGTAGACTTTATCTCGTTTATTATCATTGGTTTTTTTAATAATGTCTGCAGCTTCAAGTTTTTGAACAGCCCTTTGTGCGGTGCTATAGGCAATACCCAGTTCTTCGGCAATTTTATTGGTGGTGAAATAAGGATTCACAGCAAAATGTTGCACCATGTCTACAGCAACTTCGGTGCCAATTTTGATGGGATAGCCCTGATTGGGTGCTAAAGTCTTGCCGCGGTTAAATGTCTTTCAAATGATAGAAATGGAACTAATGAGCTTGCATGACGGAAATATTGCCCGGTATAAAATCAGACCGAGCGAATTTCAGGAATGGAGGATGATTAAGGATTAGCCCTCAAAGTTGCCTGTTGCTTGCCTTTTAATGAATTCACACTATTATCAAAGTGGAACATAGGGTATTTTTTATTATTAAAAAAGGAGTTTTTATTATGAAATTAATAACACCTATTATATCGACGATTTTGGTGGCATTGGTTGCAATGCCTGTTTTTTCTAATCCACCGACAAATGGTGCGTCGTCTTCAGTTGTTGGAAGAACAAAACAGCAAGTTCGTATTACCGATGAACAAATCATGGGAATTATCATTGCAGTGGATAAAAGTGAAATTGCCGCTGCAAATATTGCTGGCACTAAAAAAATAATGAAAAAGGTGAGTCATTACGCGCATTACTTAAAAAAGCAACACGCTCATAATTTATACATGATTGAAAAACTTGCGCATACAACGGGCCTGAAACCTATGAAATCAGTTCAATCCATCGCCATTGCAAAAGATGCTCGCAGTGAGGGTGCCATGTTAAGCAAGTTAAATGGTAAAGAATTTGAATCAGCCTACATTGATGCCATGGTTAAAGGTAATGCTGGTGGTTTGAAATTAATTAATACGGTACTTTTGAAAGAGGTAACCAATGCCAAGCTCAAACACTTTGTGAAATCTTTTCGAGCGCTTGTTACGCGACATTTAGAGGAAGGTAAGCGAATTCAAGCCAGCATGTAAGAATGGCGCGCGAAATCTCGACCAAGGGTATGGAACAAACGGTCTCAGCCATAGATCCGAGCCGATCAATGACCGGGGCCGACAAACAATTCAATTGATATTGATCTCGACCACTATCGAGAGCCGTATGCGGGAGATCCGCACGTACGGCTCTGAGGAGGGTTTGGCCAGAGTAATTTAGTAAGAAGGAGGGCAATGCTTACAAGATGAACAGTTTTTTTGCTCTGATGTGTATGTGCAATTTGCTGGCTGACAGCCGTGATTAAAAACGGCATTTACTTTCATCATCATTTGCGCGACCATATCCATGGAGGTTTTTCCTTTACTTTAGGGGGCAACCAAAAGTATCGTTATGTGAAAAAACTCCAATCTATCATAATCTTACAACTTTTTGAAACCCTTGGATTTAACAAATTACCTTAAGTTGACGCCTATGCGCCTTCGCGGGGACGACAAATCGTGGCTATGGACTCAAGCTGGGCGTGAGTTTCCTGACTTGTGGGTAATGATAAGGTCAGGGCTTGCCTTTTGCAAAGCGTTAAGGTCAGTAAATTAATAATTGCATTACTCGTAAAGTCAAGGCAATATAATCCAAAGTAGCAGTTCTGGGTCAATCACCAAGGCCTTTGTTTTAGTGAGGTGTAGAGCTTAAAATGAATCCTTTAATTATTTTGATCTTGCTAATAACAGCAGTTTCCATGTCGAACCTGCAGGCGTCTACTAAACCGGCCTCGCCCCAAACACCTGTAATCGCTGACAGCTCAAACACATCAAGCATCAGTTCCAACCCTGCGGCAGTTAACGTAGGTACAGGCTCAGGTGCGCTTCAACAATACATAGAAAAACAAGCCGGCATTAAAGATAATCACGGGATTTCGGGTCAAGGAGCCTGGATTGGTGATAGCAATAAACTCTTTTCAGGTGGAATACCCGATGCAAAACAAACTACGTCAAATAGCGTCTTATTACTGGACCTTACGGTTGAGATGGAAAAATTCAATGGATGGAGAGGGGGATTGTTTAGTGCCCAATTCCTTCAAGAAAATGCCCAAAATACCAATGCGCAAGCGGGTGTCTTTCAGGGGTATAACTCGTTACCTGACGTACCTCCATTCAATCGTTCGGAATTATATGCGCTTTGGTATAGACAAGCATTGTTCGACGATACACTGTTTGTCCGTATAGGAAAAACCATCACAACCCTGGATTTTAACAACGTTATTAAACCCGTCCCGCTGAGCAATGGCAATCCAAATATTCCTGCAGTAAGCAGTTTGATTTATACCCCGCTTTTTATCAACCCTGCCGTAGATGGCATCATGCCGGGCTATACCAACTCAGCCTACGGCATTACGGCAACATTTACACCCATTGATGAATGGTATTTATCTTACGGTATATACGATGGGAATCTTGCCAGTGGTAAACAAACCGGTTTGACGGGTCCAACATTCAATGGCAGATCATTCCAGGTTGGTGAAACAGGTGCTGCATGGGTTTTAGGAAAAAATCACATGCCAGGTACTGCAGGCGTTGGATTGTGGCATCAAAATGGTTTAATTAAACAAGGAAATCTGACTGAGTTAGAAGCGAGTGGCACGTATTTATTTGGTTCTCAGCGTTTATGGTACAGGCATCCTGGAAGTGATATTAGTGGCGTTTCAGGCTTCTATCAATACAGTATCAATAACTCCGAGGTATTGCCGATGAAGCAGTCTATCGGAGCAGGTTTGACCGCATTTGGCCTTGTTGCCAATCGTGATGATGATTCTATGGGGGCTGGCGTTTCATTGGTTTGGCTTAATGCAAAAAGTACCTTGCGTGCGACTGAATTAATGTACCAAATATATTATCAAG
>CANNJI010000178.1 GCA_947504875.1 Legionellaceae bacterium | reverse complement strand
TACTCGAATTTGATACGCGTACATTTCAGCGATGGAATAAGGAGTGTAGCGTTAAGGATAAACGCCGTGGCCCACTAACGGCCCCTGGCAATAAGCTGAGCGATGCTGAGCGAGCCCATATTCTTAGCGTTGTGAATTCACCTGAATATCGCAATCAGCCCCCGAGTCAAATTGTACCTAACCTTGCTGATAAAGGTGATTATATTGGCTCAGAATCAACGATATATCGCGTGCTTCATGCACATAAGATGATGCGGCATCGCAGCGCCGCACGTCCTAGAGTGCACCGAAAGCCAGATGAGCTTTCGGCCACAAAACCTAACCAGCTGTGGTCTTGGGATATAACCTATTTAACCAGTGACATAAGGGGTAAATATTTTTATCTTTATCTTTTTTTAGATGTTTTCAGTCGAAAAATTGTTGGGTTCGATGTGTTTGATGAGCAGTCAGCTGAACATGCGTCAGAGCTAGTGTCTGCGACGTATATGACAGAGAATGTAAGTGCTGGAGAGGTTACACTACATGCGGATAACGGCGGCCCTATGAAAGGATCAATGATGTTAGCAACGTTACAACATCTAGGTGTTGCAGCATCTTTTAGTAGACCATCTGTCAGTAATGATAATCCCTATTCAGAATCTATATTTAGAACGCTCAAATACTGCCCTCAATATCCAGACAAACCTTTCGAGTCCGCTGAATTAGCGCTAGAATGGGTAAAAAAGTTTGTTAATTGGTACAATAATGTCCATCAACATAGTGGGATCAATTTCGTCACGCCCAATGCGCGACATAATGAACATGACCAAGAGATATTAACAAAAAGAGCGAAAATTTACGAGCTTGCCAAACAGAAAAACCCTAGTAGATGGTCTGGGAAGACCCGTAATTGGGTTCGTGTGGATGAGGTATTATTAAACACCAAACGGACTAATCGCAAAGTTGCGTGAAGGATATTTAGAAAAATATTGCATTATTTTTTTGTTGAGATATCATGCTTCATGTAGGGCAAATCTGCTCTGCTTCAAGCGACAACTATCCTGAAAATTACCGGTACCGAGCAAACTGAGCGTATTAATCGTATCAATTATGAAATTTGTGTTCTTAGAAATCTACGAGATAAATTGCGTGTTAAAGAAATCTGGGTACATGGGGCTTATCAATATAGAAATCCTGAAGAGGATTTACCGCAAGATTTTAGCGAGAAAAAAGATTATTACTATAATTTGTTAAATAAAACAAAAGTAGCAAAATATTTTACACGTTATATTAAACAGCAGCTGAGCAAACACTTAAATGACTTTAACGCCGGTCTCCCTAAAAACAATACCGTGCAAATTTTAAAAAAAGGGCATATTAAAGTAGCTAAGTTGTTAGAGCAACCACCACCACTCCAACTTGAATCAATTAAACAAGAAGTATTTAAACGTTGGCCAAATACTAGTTTATTGGATGTGCTCAAAGAAACCGATTTGTTTGTTGATTTCTTACAAGCATTTACACCCAGTGGCCCTAAAGAAGGATTAAATAAAGACGAGTTAAAAAAACGATTGCTCCTTATTATTCTTGGGTATGGTACTAATACTGGATTAAAAAGTGTCAGCATTGGCAATGAAGGCATTACTTATCAAGATTTAAAACATGTAAAACTTCGTTACCTTGATCCGGATAATCTACGCGATGCTATTCGCATGGTTATCAATCAATTATTTGAAATTCGTGCACCAGAAATATGGCAATCTTGTACAACAGCAGTTGCTTCTGATTCAAAACATTTTCCATCATCCGATCAAAACTTAATGAGTCAATGGCATCCTCGTTATCACAGCAAAGGGGTTATGATTTATTGGCACGTTGATACCAAAGCTGTATGTATTTATTCACAGTTAAAAAGCTGCGCTTCCTCTGAAGTAGCCTCAATGATTGAGGGTGTGCTACGTCATTGCACAGACATAGACTTACAAAAAAACTATGTCGACACCCATGGTGCGAGCGAAGTAGGTTTTGCTTTTTCTTATATGTTAGATTTTGATTTGCTTCCTCGATTTAAAAATATCCACGCACAAAGTTTGTATGTTGTTGATAAGGCAGATTTAACTAAATATAGTCATCTTACTCCTGTAATATCACGAGCGATCAATTGGGATATTATTGAGGCTCATTATGATCAGATCATTAAATATACTGTTGCATTGAAACTGGGTACAGCGAATGCTGAAGCCATTATGAAACGATTTACACGAGGCAATCTACAACACCCTGTTTATAAAGCGCTTAGTGAACTTGGTAAGGCAATTAAGACGATATTTTTATGCCGTTATTTAAGCTCAGAGAATTTACGACGTGAAATTCACGAAGGTCTAAATGTCGTAGAGCGATGGAACGGTATTAATGATTTTGTTTTTTATGGTAAAACAGGAGCAATGCGTAGTAACAAACCTGAGGAAGCAGAGCTTTCTATGCTCTGTTTACAACTTTTGCAATTAAGTATGGTGTATATTAATACGCTGATGCTGCAGCAAGTAATTAAAGAATCCAGTTGGTTAGATCGAATGGCGTTGGAAGATAAGCGAGCCATTACACCGCTACTACATGAGCATCTCAATCCTTATGGTATTTTCCTTTTAAATTTAGATACGCGGCTTGCAGTCAATCATCCAAACTTTTGCGAGGCAGCTTGATATGGAAAAACGAACAGGGCCACACAAAAAAGCATTGCAAATTGTGAAATATTTTCGACACGAGAATCCTGATTACAACTATCTTCGATCTGTATTTAGTCACTTACGTAAAGAATTAGACGTGCTCGTTAAAGCAGCTCCTAAAAAATTGCCCTACGTACCGACGGAAGATGAAATAAAAAAATATTATGAGGCCGTCTGGCAAGCTAAGAACATGCAGGATATGTTAATTATTAAGACGCTTCTTTATACCGGTGTACGTGTTAGTGAGCTTATTCGGATAAAATTAGAAGATGTCGATTTTACACGCTGTCAGATACGAATTGTAGCAGGAAAAGGTCAAAAAGATCGGCAAGTGCCGTTTCCAAAAAGTTTTCGGGAGACGTTAGCTTTACATGCCTCAAATGCAGTAAAGTCAGGGTACAAGCACCTATTTGAGTCTTCCTGGAAAAAACCATACTCTGATCGAGGGATTCGAAGGATGCTAGAAAAATACAGTGAAATAGCAGGACTAGCGCATACAGTTTCACCACATCAATTGCGACATTTTTTGTTCACTTGGCTGAAGAAAAAAGGGATTGATGACGCGCTAATACAACCATACTCAGGCCATGAAACCCGTGCCTCGCTTGAGGTTTACTCAAAATTGTCATTGGCTGATGCTCAAGAATCATATGATGCCAATATTAAAGATTTTCCGGTATAATACGACTCAAATGGCGGCAAAAGTTGCGATCTTTAGTCCCAGGCCTCTTTCTCACTCAACTTTGTTGTCAGATGAATTAAGTGCGCTAAGTTCCTGCCAAGCCGATCCAGCTTCCAGATGACTAAAATGTCATCCTTACGAATGTTCCGCATAATTTCTTCAAGCACGGGTCTTGCCGTTTTTGCACCACTGGCGACTTCTTCATGAATTTGATCACAACCGGCTTTTTTTAGTGCATCAACTTGCATGGACAAAAATTGATCTTTGGTTGAAACACGTGCATATCCTATTTTCATACAAATTCGTCCATTTTACTAACCGAAAAACGATATATTGAACTAAGATTTAATGAACCGCTTTATATTACCAAAAAACGGCGTACAATGCGACCTTCGTTGACTGAAAATTCAGTCCATCCAAACCTCCGTATTTCTGAAC
>CANNJI010000177.1 GCA_947504875.1 Legionellaceae bacterium | reverse complement strand
TATGGTCGCGCACTACACTTCAGGTATCAGATATTGGTGAAGTTATTGGTCAATTTAATGCTGCTTTGGAGCGTAATTACGTCGTGTGCATGGATGAAGCTTTGTTTGCCGGGGATAAAAAGTCATTAGACAAGCTAAAATCACTCATCACTGAACCGAAATGCAACATCGAGCAGAAACACCAACCTTCAAGAACGATAGATTCATACCACCGATTCTTTGCCGCAAGTAACCACGAACACTTTGCACAAGTGGATAAGGATGATCGACGATTCTTGTTTATTCGGGTCTCATCAGTACACAAACAAGATCAACTTTATTTTGATGCCGTTAATGATGCGCTTGATAACGATGATGTGATCGCTGCGATGATGTTTGATTTAGTTAACCTAGATTTGACAGGGTTTAATATTAGGAAGCGGCCATTAACTGAAGAGCATCTGAGTCAGCGACTGCAATCTCTCAGTGGTTTTGAGCGTTACTGGTATGAAGTGCTGCAAACTGGAATGATTAATGAATCTCTCGAATGGAACAAGCCTATTTTTATTTCAAGCAGTAGCCTGATTTATAAATACAAAGAGTATGACAAAAACGCAACCAGGTACCAGCCACTTCAGCAGCAACAAATTGCTACCACATTGAAAACGATGTGCCCTAGTGCAACCCCTGCAAGGAAGAAAGGGACGAACAAACAAGAGCGTGGTTATGACCTTCCTGATATCAATGTTGCTAGGAAAGAATTTGAAATGATGCTGGGAACGAGTGTCGAATGGGGAACACTTGAAGATGTTGCCACCGTTGCCGGAGCGTAGCCGAAGGTCCGGTGCCATGAAAGCCTTGTGGGATAACGGATTCATGGGTGTTGCCACTGTTGCCACTCCTTTTATTAGTTTAAATAAAAAGAAGGGTTTTAGGAAAAACTTTCTGAAATTCAGTGGCAACGGTGGCAACAAGGCTGACTTAGTTTGCATAGGTCACTGTTTAAATAAAAAATCACGTCGTCGTTTAACCTCTGGGGCAAGTTTGCATTTTTAATTTTGGGGCTTACATGGATAATTATCTCGTATACAAATCTTTTACTCTCGCGCACAACCATAGGCTACGTTCAAGAAAATCAGTAACGCTTTCAGACTTTTACACATCAATGCAGACCTTAGAGAACAATATTAACATCATCAAAAAATATCTGCTTAGTTCCGCATCAGTCGATAGAACTTATATTAGAAAGCTCCCTCAATTATTAGCTGAAGAATTCGGCTATACAGTCTTTGCAATTATTGACGGCACAAGAATGGAAGGTGTAACAGACTCTGTCATAGAAGAAATCAACTCCAAATACAGACAACGTTTGTTCAAGTTAGCTACTCAAGAAGAGCTTCATCAGAAACTGAAATCACCGAAAAAGTACCCAAATGCCGTTAACGAACTTCTAGAGTCATTTGAATCTGCTCTAGAGATTTGCAACGAAGTTTACAGCGCATTGCTTAGCAACCACGAAGATATGATATCTAATTTATTGGAATACAACCCGGAAGACAAATATGACCTTGCCTAGTATATCCAAGCATGGGGCTAAAAGGTGTACCGCTTTAAGCAAGAGGACGAAGTTACCCTGTAATAATCCAGCAGCCTATGGGTGCAAAACCTGCCGAATGCACGGCGCTAGAAAGAATATATTACGTGGGGAGCACCATCCTAACTACGTACACGGCAAACGCACTTTAGAGGCCGAGAGGTTATCTAGCGAAATAAGTTTGAAACTGGCTAATCTTGAGGATGCAATGCACTTGCTAAATATGACGACGGCATCACGATCAAGAGGGCGTAAACCAAATGGATACAGAAAATAGTGAGTATGATGAGTTAGTGATCTAGTAGGGGTGCGTGATGCGAAGTAGAGGAGCTGCTATCTAAGCCTTTAAGGCATCCAAACTGAGCGGCGGTGCCTCAGAATGCGCGCTTCAATGTATCAATCCTATCTTACGTTGATGACGATTATTGAGTAGAGCTAGCCCTCAGAAATATTAAGACTTGTTTAGATGCAGATGAGGCACTTTCGTCAAATGAGAATTGTGATTACTGCAAATATGCTCAGAATTACTCTCTGGCTAAAATAAAATCTAATGGATAACTGGACAAGTTGAATACAGATATATAACCTGGTAGCTCTAGTCTTAAGTTAATCAAACTCAATAAATGAAACCTATACCAGTTATCGACCTTTTTGCTGGGCCTGGCGGCCTTGGGGAGGGGTTCTCCTCTTTAGAAAATGGTCGCTCATTTAGAATTGTCGTCTCTGCGGAGATGGAAGCATCTGCGCACAAAACCCTTAAGTTAAGGGCATTTTTTAGACTCTTAAAAAATTCAAATTCACCTGAAATATCTCATTATTATCGATTTTATAATGGCCTAGAGTTATTGCCATTCAATAAAAGTAGTGCCGAAATCTGGGAGTCTGCTGGAGCTGAAGCTCAGCAACTAACTTTAGGCAATGAATTAGATAACCAGAAATTATTTGAAATTATTAAAAATAATAATATATGCCAATCAAGTCCTTGGGTACTTGTAGGTGGACCACCTTGCCAAGCCTACTCTATAGTTGGAAGGTCACGAAATAAAGGCAAGTCGAACTATAAGCCGGAAGATGATAATAGGCATTATTTATATAAAGAGTATTTAAAAACAATTCAGAGATTTAAGCCTGCAGTATTTGTGATGGAAAATGTAAAAGGAATACTGACTTCAAAAGTTAACGGACAGAGTATATTTGAAACTATTTTGATGGACTTGGTCTGTCCAGACAAAGCACTCGGTAAAAAAGACTCTGGAACGAAATATAAAATTTTTTCACTCTGCACATCTGCCAGCTTTGAGCATGGCCAAGACTTATCAGGATTTAATATAAATGAATTTGTTATAAAAGCTGAGGATTATGGTGTTCCTCAGGCTCGTCACAGAGTCATTCTTCTTGGTGTAAGGAATGATATAAACAAAACCCCAGAGCAATTGAAGAAGAGGCTAAAAACTTCTGTTTCTGATGTCCTAGAACAGTTACCTAAAATTAGAAGCAGGCTAAGTAAAGAGAGGGATTCAGATGTAATATGGCTTGAAAAAATAAAGGTTCACACTGAAGAACTAATTCAAGAGTTAAAAATTAGTAAAACTAATGAAGAAATTCTTAGAAACTTCGAAAAGTTAAAAGAAGAACTTGTTACATCCTTCAGTCCCGGGGAAGAGAGATCTGGGGCGCCAACCAGAAAATTAAAAAAAACTGATTTAGCCGAATGGTTTCATGATAAAAATTTGAAGGTTACACTTAATCACGAGTCACGTGGCCACATGAGCAGTGACTTACGAAGATATTTATTTGCATCAATGTTCGCAAAAACTTATGGAAAATCACCTAAGGGACATCGTGACTTTAATCTTAAAAGTTTAAGACCTGATCATGGTAATTGGGAAAGCGGAAAATTTGCAGATCGTTTTAGGGTTCAATTGTTTGATAAACCAGCTACAACTATTACTAGCCATATTTCAAAGGACGGTCATTATTTTATTCATCCAGATCCAATTCAATGTCGAAGTCTAACTGTTAGGGAGGCAGCTAGAATCCAAACATTTCCCGACAATTACTTTTTTCAAGGTAATCGAACTCAGCAATTTCACCAAGTAGGGAACGCAGTGCCACCTATGCTAGCAGAGCAAATTGCCAGAACAGTTTTAAACTTGCTCCGCTAATTACTTTTCATTTGCTTTATATTTAATTCCATTTATCCAAGCCTCTAATGCTTTTTTTTCCGATAAGTCAGCCTTTATAAGTAATTTTGATAT
>CANNJI010000176.1 GCA_947504875.1 Legionellaceae bacterium | reverse complement strand
CATCTGGAGTGGTGGCACCGTGATCACCTATTCCTGTTTTTTAGGGAAAAGTGATCACGATCAGGCGATAATAGGTGATCACGATCAAACGAGAATCACTGATCACGGTAGAACAAGAATGAGTGATCACGATAGGCAAGAATACCCAACTGACTACAAAGTTCTGATGAATTAACACAAACGAGAAAAATGGCTAGCAATAGCTTTGCTGCTTGTTGTCGTCTTGGGTTTATGAATGAGCGCAAATCGCACAGAAAATTCAGTGTTACCCGGTGGATCTGGTCTATTTTTTATGCGACACGGGTTGGATGACGATAAAACGCAGGCAGGCGTGGTTCATTGAGACTTAGTTTTGGCTGTTTTTTGATCACGGTATTTTCGAAAAGTGGGGAATAGGGTGTTTATAATTCCTATACCCATTGGCCTGAAAATCGATATCCAGTTTTTTCATCGCATTGGTAATGGCAAAATTAAGCTCACTCATAATCATCTCTTTTTTATTTACATCATTCACAACAAACCATAAATTCATTTCACCTAAGTCAAATAAGACCGTCGGTTGATTTGGTGGCTCTTGAATGACCCCCGAATTTTTTGCTGCAATATCAAGTAACAATTGTTTAATGCGTTCAATGTTTTGCTCTTTATTTACTTCAATCGTAATATTGACTCGAGATAACCGATTGCTATGAAAAGTAAAATTCGTTATCGACTTGGAAATAATATAAGAGTTTGGAATAAAAACATCTGAATGAGACAAGGTATGTAGTTGCGTTGATAAGGCCCCGATTTTTGTAATAAACCCATCATACACTGAGCGATTATCAGTAATAACCACATGGTCTCCAATTTGAACCGGTTTATTAACCATGATCACCAGACCACTGATGAAATCTTTTGCAAAATTTTGCAATCCAAAACCAAGGCCGATGGATAAAGCACCTGTAACCACAATCAAACCTTGCAGATCAACATTCAGAATATACAAGGCAAGAAGCAAACCAATTGAAAATGATAAATACTGAACCAGTAAAAGCATCGTGTTTTGCGTATGTATCTCTTCTTTGGCCAATTTATGTCTAACAAGATATGTAGCCAAGGTCCTGCCTAATAAAATGATATAACAAAAAAAGTTAATGGCTCTAATGATCTTCACTGGTTGGAATGTTGCGCCGAAAAAGGTAAAACCATGTTGTAAGTTTAAAAATATATTCACGATTTGATAGCGCGTTAAGCCCCATAATGTGCATAGACACAATGCACCTATAACCAAAGCAGGCAGGATGGCGGTGATTCGAAGCACATAAAGTTCAACCAATGTTTTTTCCGTTTTAATGCCTAAAATAAATCGCAATTTTTTTGAAGGGATTTGAGATGCATTGCTAAGTAAAAAATAGCACCTGACGATAAATTGATTATATTCAAAAAGAATAATGATCAGCATCAGTGAAAGCACTAAATTAGGTATTAAAAAAAACGCCAAGTGAAGATAGCCAGACCATGCAAGCACAAGGCTACATAAACAGATGCTCGTCAATATTATTTTGATCGTTTTCAGATTAAATGCGCTAAAGCGCCGCACAACAGATTCAGCGTTTAAAAATGCCAAAATCAACCAGACATAAGCGATGTTTAATAAACAGATCAACACCGTTTCCAAAAACAATAAAAATTGAACGGGCACAACCTGAGTGCTTAAAATTTTATAAAGGATATAGGCTAGCAGTATAATTGTGGCAATGATGGTTAACCGCTGTTGGAGCAGGGTCGCTATCGATGGCGATAACCATTGCTTCCCATGCTCTTGAATGCATATCACGAGCCTTGCCACTACGATTATATATATCAGAAGCTGATAGTCCGCCAAATACAATGGAAGCGCGTGGTATTTGTGCAGCAACACTTGGATATATATGGTATAAACAGCCGATAAAAAAAAGAGTGCGATTTGAAATATTGTCATGGCATTGGGCCATGGTTTTTCTGTTAAACTACGATTCAGGGCGATTTTGCTTGCTAAAACAAGCAATAAGTACATCACAATCGCTTTTGATAATAAGATGATGGTGGGGGAAGACATAACCTGCTGATAAACGGCTGTAGAGCTAATGTCAATATGAGACAGTATGTCTGGAGTAAATCCCTGCCAGAAAGCCGTTTTAAGAAACAAGTCTGATTTACGGACGTTATCAATTTTATTGGTGGCTAAATCACGTATTTCACCCAGCCTGTAATTAAAAAAATTGCAATATGTTATTTGGGTTAATTTATCGTTTTTTTCATTTGTTAAATAAGCATAGGGTTGCGCATCGGGTTTGATGGTGTTTGATAGCTTCATAACATGAAGCACTTGCTGAATTTTTTTCAAGCGCGCTTGACCTGATTGTATACAGTCATCGATTTTAGGTTGAAGAGCGTTAATTTGACTGAATATTAAGGTTAATTGTTCATAATTTAACTTGGTTTTCGAAATTGCTTGATCAATTTTTTCGATTTGAAGACGCATAACTTGCGTATCCATCTGAACAGGCTGAGCCGAGACAGTCATGGAAGATAGTGTAATACATACCGCGGATAACAAGATATTGATGTACCGATAATATTTTTGCATACAGCACCTACCCCTAGTATATGATGAAACAACAAGTCTATTTGTTGTGTGATTTAGTCCTTTCTGTTTTTAGTTTAGCAGAAAAAAATAATGTTTTACGAAAGCAAGCTATATAAAAGCGCACCCAATGTCCAATCTATACCGGTTCCGTTTATTTCATTGGTGACGTTTAATTGGTACTCTTGTAACTGGTAGGTGTTATAAAGCAGACTATCAAAATACACGGCATTTGCGCAGTAACTGGAAAGAAATGCCAATGACGTACTTGGATAATGACGTTGTAATGCTTCCCAAGGTTGATAACAGGTTGCATTGATTTGTGATTGAAGTGCGCTTTGTGTTGGCGTTTTCAATATATTGAAAAAACTGTACGTATAGTAAATGCCTGCATAAGCAACAAATGATTGCCCCTCTGTCGGTATCATTTGCTTGGCTATGTTATGGCCTTGAATCATCTCTGTGTAAATGGGGGAGCATGTGGAAAAATCAAAATTTCCAATCTGTGAACCAACCGTATAACCATTTGGGTAGCAATTGGTCGCCGATGGCGTAGCTGAAATGGCTTTTCGTGCTTGATCTTGGCCTAATTCTAAAAAACTGTGACTAAAAATGTGATATGCGGTGTGGTTAATCGTAATGTTGATTTCATCATCTGGTCGATTGGTGTCTGTTGTGACAAAAGCAATTTGAGTTGACGCTCCCCCCATGTCAATGCTACCTATCGTTGTTGTTGGTTGACTAAAGTTGTTTTGTAAATAGTTGACGTCGAGCCAACCTAGAAGAAATCTTAAACGATGATTCTAACACCGTGCTAAGACCTTAATTTCATAGACGTAATGCTTTAACTGGATCAAAAAATAAATCGTCCCTATTTGATATAGTAAAATCGATGCCAATCTTGGTTATCTGTATGTGACAATCTAATTCGGCTCTTGGGTGAGTAGAATGATCAGAGTGATCCGGCCATTCACCCACGACCACTTATATGTGTTTATAGTCAGAAGCTGGCTTCACAAAGTGTCATCGTCTTCTAAACTCCGTGAATCAGACAAAATGTAACAATTCCAGATGATCACTTCTGATACAGCGATTCCCGCTTAAATCGTATGCCAGCCTAAAAAACACAGGTATGCTTTAAATTTGATCAAAGAAGATTTTGACATCACTTAAACTCCCTTTTCAAACCAAAGAATATCACACCCTTTTCTATTAAAAGAGCACCTACAGGCAAT
>CANNJI010000175.1 GCA_947504875.1 Legionellaceae bacterium | reverse complement strand
GTTGCCGATCTGTTATACTATTTGTATAATGAAGGTAATTTGGTAAATTCAAATCAATTTTGGGCGTTTTTACATCAAAGATTTTCAAAAGAGGTTGAGGATAAAGTCATGACATTAGGCCAGCAAGCGGTTCAACAAGCATTTCAGCAAGGAGCTCAACAAGAATTAAAAGAAACAGCGCTTCGTATGCTTGAAAAAAAATTGGATATCAAACTAATTGCGGAAGTAACCAAATTATCTCTTGAAGAAATTAAGTTACTATCAAAAAAGAAAAATCATTAAGCAATTTGTATGTCAGATGTTATGGTAATTAAGGACAGTGATAGCCATCAATATGCGGCTATTAATGATTTTTTCATAAAAAACTGCTATACGTTTACACCAGGAAATCTCCAGCACCCAATAATGCAATGCATACGCCAATTCAGAAAAGAATTATTTGATGATGGCTTTATTTCATATGAAAATGATATTAATGCCGAAAAGATAACCTGTACCGATAAGTTATCTTTCGAGCCGAAGCACTATCTCCAATACCCAAATTATTTAGCACGGTTTGTTTGCAGATTTTTTAGCACCACTCATATTTTTGTGACTAACAGAAACTCTTCAGATGGAGTTATATTTATTGGAGAGCAAAACAATCTCTACGCTACTCAGTTAATTTTTGAGTGGCTAAAAAATATTGCTACACCTTTATATGACACCTATATTAAAAAGCTAAACCGATATAAAAAACAAGAGACAAAAGAAGATAAAGCGCGACATTATATAAAAAATTGGTTGGATGAACTCTCAGCGTTTTATCTTTATAAAACCTGGTTTGATTTAGAGACAGCTCTTTTCCGTAGCTATATTAAAAAGCACTTCAAGACTATAGAAGATGAGCGTATTGCGTTATTTAACATGAAAAAATTACTCCAACCCGTGGTTAGATCAATGAAAACAGACCAGATCAATTTGGTTGAATTTGCAGAAAAGACTTACGGATTTTATCCTAAAGACCAAGTCATAAAAATAATGACGGAATTCGATAAGTTAAGCGAGATGGATTTGGTTCTCTTTTTCGGTGATGATGACGACGAAGATTGGGGTGCTTAAAGCGTTTTTACATCGATCTTTATTCTATTGCTTCTCTGATGTAATCAGTGTTACTTTTTTTGGCACGTGCGACATAATTGGTATGTACCTGCTAGGTAACAGGATCACGGAAATGTGGTCTTCTTGCGTAGAAAGCAAAAAGTCGATTCTAGTATGGCGCTTCGAGTGAGTAAGGTCTGCGACAGTGCGACACTTGCGACAGATATATTTACCAAACAAGGCATTATGCTCCATTAGGTAAAAGATCAATACCACTAAAATTTTCTGGCAAAAAAACCCATAAAATACGGTATTGGTCCACTACGATTTCTGGGTTCTATGGCGATCGGGTACAAGCCATATGCAGCAATGGTTATAGCTGATTTTCAAGATGAAGTTACTCATTTGCACGCGTATCTTTACATTCCAGCTTATCAATCAAATGAAAACAATATGTCGCAAGTGTCGCACTGTCGCACTGTCGCACTGTCGCAAACACTATAAGCAGTAAGGGCTCATTTCTAGTATTGTTTTTTTTGAGTCAGATATTTCTCTTAGAATGCGATGTTCGATCAAAACATCAATTGCTTCTTTAAGTCGTATTCTGTCCCGTAGAGGGCTAATGCGTTGTAAATCTCTCTGCGACGTAAATGGAAATTTTCTTTCAATCAACCATTTCATAAGCTTTTGAGCATCACAAAATGGGCTCTTAGCTGATTCGGAACTAAGCAGCCTATGGGTTTCATGTAAATGCCAATTAATAATTTCAATTGCGCTTTCAACGTGCTCGACACTAATGTCACCTCTCTTACCTTCAAACAGGTGAAAAAGAGCGGCTAAACGAGCTACATTTTCAGAGGATTTGCTAGCAAAATCCTTGATCATCGTCCATCGCCCATTTTCACCCAAACCAGATTCTATTTGATTAAAATGCTCTGCCCATTTGGTTTTTGCTTTAGTAGTCATGATGAGCGTTGGTAGTCTTACACAGCCCTTACTGGTCAAATGTTCGGTCTCTGACAAGCATTCGGTTATTCGCCTATCATATGCATCAAAACACGACAAAGAACCATTCATCTCCTTATAGAATCGTTTCCCCATTAAACTTGAAGGATGTGCTAATAAACAACGTGGTAAAAAACCACTTTGTCTCACAATATTAGTCGGCTGCGACAACAATTCTTGCATTAACACTGGCTGAATCATCAGGTTTATCGTGATCCTTCTATTTTGTAAGGTAAATTTATCTGTGGATTTGCGATGAGTTGAGAAATTTTTGGCATCCCATAATTTATTGAGTAGTGCCACAAATCTTGTTGGGCTTGATTGCATACTATAGCTTCCAACAATAAATCCAGCCTCATCACTCCAAACTGAAGAGCTTGGCCAACCTTTGGCCAAATGATGGGCTAGTCCCTCTTGAGTAATGTCCTCGAAATATAACGCAGGTTGTAATGGAATTTCTGGTTCAATGCGCATGAGGTCTTCTAGTTTTCTTGTGCTAATTGAAGGACTGCCATTGAATGAATCCTGTTTTAACTGTTGATTTACTTCGTCACATTGCGTTTTCCAAGCACGATGCAGCGCTACCGCTGCATGAATAGCAGGTACTCTGGCCTCACGTATTTTTTCTTCCCATAAACGTGCAGCCCTTGAAAACATGTTGTCGGAAGCTGTCTTGCGCTCTCCACTTTCGGCCATCACTATAAAATATAAAGACACAGGGCTCACTAAGTAATCATCTCTTGCAACGTTTGCTAGTGCTTGGCACGCCAAAGAAACATTGGCTAGTGCTCCGCAAGAAACTAAAGCCAGGGGTTGTTGTCCATACCGTTGATATTCTGTAACTGTCGTATGAAGCAATCCTGGCAATGCATCGATCGGGTAAGGCGCGTTTTCACTTTCAATGGTCGGAAATGGAATTGGTTCGACCCATTCATTAGAATGGAGTGAAGCTTTGATAGAATCGGAGGCTATCTTTTCATCTAGAATTTGCATTTTTGATCTACCCTAATCAAGTAGACCGCATTTTACTTGCTTTTATCCTCTATTGTAAGTTGTGCTGACTCGCCTAAGAATCATCGAAACTTATGTTTAAAGTGTTTATTTAAACCATTATACAAAAATAATAAGTGACTTTTGTATGTTTTTTATTTAAGAACGCCGCTAATTAAGCATAATAATTGATGGAACGTTTTTGCTTGCCAAATCCAACACCCAAAGGAATTTTATGCATCACAAAGAATCCGTGCATGATAAAGTTGGACTACATTTAACCATGTAGTGGTTAAAAATGAGCCAAAATGGTACAAAAAACATTTGTGGCGTCAACAAAATAAAGCGAGTTATCTAATTATTACCCAATAACGATTCTAATGCGGTTTGTCTGGCGGCCGTATCTTGCTGTCGAATTGCCATAGACATGGCTTTGCGAGTCCCTACAAAAACCGCGAGTTTTTTAGCTCTGGTCAAAGCTGTATAAATTAGATTTCTGTAAAGCATTTTAAAATGTTGAGTCAACACTGGAATAATTACTATTGGGAATTCACTTCCTTGTGATTTATGAATCGTAATCGCATAAGCCAAATCAAGCTCCATGATGTCGTCTTTTTTGTACAAAACCTCTCTGTTGTCTGGTGAAAAGGCAATTAGGCAAGTGAGATTTTCGTTATCAATAGTGATGATTTTACCAATATCACCATTGAAAACATTCAAATCATAATTATTCCGACGATGAATCACCCTGTCACCTTCTCTAAATATACG
>CANNJI010000174.1 GCA_947504875.1 Legionellaceae bacterium | reverse complement strand
TTTTCATACAAATTCGTCCATTTTACTAACCGAAAAACGATATATTGAACTAAGATTTAATGAACCGCTTTATATTACCAAAAAACGGCGTACAATGCGACCTTCGTTGACTGAAAATTCAGTCCATCCAAACCTCCGTATTTCTGAACCATTGTGTGGCGAATTATTAGTGCGCCAGGCAACAGCTGCCCCCTCCTCAAAGACAAGCTCCATTTTTAATTAACAGTTCCAAAGCTGTTTGTCTGTTATTCGTGTCTTGTTGTCTAATCGCCATAGACATGGCTTTTCTTGTACCAACAAATACAGCCAGTTTTTTTGCCCTGGTTAATCCAGTGTAAATTAAGTTTCTGTAGAGCATTTTAAAGTGTTGCGTGAGGACTGGAATAATGACGGTTGAAAATTCGCTTCCCTGTGACTTATGAATGGTTATTGCATAAGCTAAGTCCAACTCCATAATGTCGTCCTTTTCATAATGAACCGTTCTGTTATCAGGGGAAAACGAAACCAAACAGGTGAGATTTTCATTATCAATCGTTATTATTCTGCCAATATCCCCATTGAAAACATTCAAATCATAATTGTTACGACGATGTATGACTCGATCACCCTCGCGAAATATTCTTTCCCCTACATTTATTTGATTTTTATCCACAGAATAGGGGTTCGCCTTCTCTTGAATGACCTTATTTAAATTAGCAGAACCAAGGCTTCCTCGCGTCATGGGCGTTAATATCTGAATTTCAGTATCAACTCCTTTATATTTTGGGATCCAGTTTAAATACAGCTTAACAACAACATCAACCGCTGTAAGCCCATAATGCAATGATGACCAGGGGTGTATTTTCTTCAAAAGCACTTTTAATGCCTGTAGATCACTTTCTGTCTGATGCAGTTTTTCTAAATCAACGTGCTTAAATTTATCGGGGACTGTGAAGTCCTGATCATAAGCCGATTTAATCTCTTCTTCTGCTCTAAATTCAAAAGGAGTTACGTCCAACTCTTCTTTTAAATCATCGGTTTTCCAGTTAAATTGATGCTTCACCCGGGAGATGAAACTGAGTTGTTCTTTCGTCGCCTCATCGGAGTCGATAAATAGACAGTCCTCTCCTGATTGCCATAATTCGGGCTTATTAAACGGTGAATTAATATGAGGTGTTTTAGATTTATTCATTTCATGGGCATATTTTATAATTGACGAGGCCTGTGCCTGGCGAAAAATTTTAGTTAATCTAAAGCAGGGCACAACCGTTGATCCAATAATATCTTTCAGAACATTACCCGCACCAATAGATGGAAGTTGATCTGCATCACCGATAAAAAGAACCTGACAGTTTATTGGAACGGCTTTTAACAAGGACGCACTCAAGCTGATATCGAGCATGGAGCATTCATCCACAATTAAAAAATCAGCGTTGAGCGGGTTGTCCTCATTTATTTTAAACTCACCTACTTTCCACTCAAGTAACCTGTGGATTGTTTTCGCCTCTCGTCCAATAACCTCAGTCATCCTTTGTGTGGCACGCCCCGTAGGGGCCGCCAGTAAAACACGTTTTTTCATGGCCTCAAGAAGCCGTACAATAACTAATGTAGTTGTCGTTTTTCCACATCCAGGGCCGCCCGTTAACACTGAAAAGCGATGCTGAACAATGTTGTTCACGGCATTAGCCTGTTCGTCACTTAAGGAAATTGATTTGCTCTCACAATAGGTTGCAATCCATGTTGCTACTCGAGAAGAATCCAAAGATAGCGCACCGTTCATATCAATTATTCTTTTAGCAACGGTTTGCTCATCATAAAAAAGTGTTTTTGAGTAATAGCAGACACGATCTTGGTTGTCGTTTTCACTCATTCTGGTTTTAAGCTGCTGATCCTTTTCCATAAACGCAAGATGTTCTATTAATTGCTCGCCCAGGTTCATTTCAATTAATTCTATAATGCCTGTACTAATCTGTTGCAAGGTTAAATAACAATGCCCATGTTCTCGACTTGCGGCTAATACGTGTTTTATTGCAGCGATAATGCGTTGTTTACTATCCGGAGCCAAACCAAGGCTTAGTGCCACTTTATCTGCTGAAAAAAATCCAATTCCATAAAAATCATTAGCCAATTGATATGGATTATCTGTAACAATTTTTATTGATCCATCGCCGTATTTTTTATAGATTTTTACAGCAAAAAGAGTGCTTATCCCATGATGCTGTAAAAACATCATCACATCTCTAATTGCTTTATGTTCAGTCCAAGCCGATTCAATCATACCAAGTTTTTTTGTGGCGATCCCTGGAACCTCAGTTAACCGATTGATGTTTGACTCAAAGATTTCCAATGTATCTTGCTTGAAATATTTTACAATTTTTTTTGCGGTTTTTGGTCCTACACCCTTAATAAGTCCAGATCCTAAATATTTTTCAAGCGATGCCGTTGTGGCTGGTTTTTTTTCAATGACTTTATTTGCTTTAAATTGACGACCATATTTTCCATCGATAGTCCATGATCCAATGAACTCACATGTGGCGCCAGCAAATACCTTGGTTTGATAAACCGTGACTGTTTCTTGTTGTTGTGGCGCATTGAGTGGATTTACCCTGAGGACTGACCAACCTGTTGTTTGATTATGGTAGGTTACTTTGCTAACAATACCGTTTAATGATTCATTTATTGTTTTCATGGCTCTTCGCGTTTTTCCGTGGAATCCAAAAATCGTGTACAATCCGTCATAGTTCAAAATCAGTGATTAAACTATCTTTTATGGATTGTCGTGACAGCTTGATTAGAAACAGGGAAACAGTTTCTTTCGCAGAATGGCATGTAACTAAAAACCATGATTTTTGAAACATGACAGAACTTTGAACTTTCATATTTGTTTACTTTATTAACAGGCGTAATTTTTTAATAAGTGCTGTAATTAAAAATTCATTCACAGTTTTTGTCATTAAGTCATCTTGTTCTAATAAGGAGATCGAATTAAATCGAGCAAATCTTGTCCCAAAATCTGTAGCAACACTTAGGATGTAATGCTCTTTCCCATTTTTCCAAGAAATTTTATTATAAGATATATTTTCTTTATTTAACTTATCGACTACATAATCTAGTAAATATTTGGCTCCAGCGTTTAATTTATCAGTCATGGCGCAAATATCCTTTAACATTTTTTAAAATATCCGATAGGTAATAATCCATCTTTTGCCACTCGCTTTCTGATACGCCAAAGAATACAGAAAGTCTTAGCCAATGGCTAAATAAGGAATTTGTAATTGCACCGATGTGTATATCCTCATCTAAATAATTGCAGATCATTGAATGAATGGCTTGGTTAACGTGTTCTGTTTGAGGCCTAACCTTTTCCTGTGACACCTTGTCTAAATCTTCTGGATGTGGCAAATATTTTTTGAGCTCCTGCATTTTTTTATTTAATGCGCGGATTTCAGGAGTTAATCTTGGTTTGGGTAATTTAAAAATTGTCTTTTTAACCAACTCAATTATTGTGGGCATATGTAAAAATGGATTTTCATCTTTTGTTAATTCTGGATTTGAACTATGTAATGGTGCTTCTAACGTATACCAGAAATAAAATACGCTCATAAGGATAATTTTCACCTCATAGCCTTGATTGAGAAGATCAATGAGTATTTTTTCAATGCCAGCGTGTGTTTTAATAAGTTGCTTTTGTAGCTTGCTAACTGCAGGTAACTGTTGTTTGTATGCTTCTTCTGCTAATTGATGTATATCATTCAGCAGTTCTTCTGTTTCAGAAATTCTTTCATTTAGCTCAATCTCTTCTTGTGCGTGCACTGTATCCGCATAAGCATGCATCAGTTTATAAACATGCTCGCGATATAAGGAAAGAAGTGGTAAGCCATAATTAAAATAGTCCGTCGTATCAGGCGCTTTATTGTCAAGATGTGAAAAATAACCTATCAACCACCCGATTT
>CANNJI010000173.1 GCA_947504875.1 Legionellaceae bacterium | reverse complement strand
GGCCGATGCTCTCCTTGAAAATTCTGTAACTTTTGGCCATTGGGTAGATGACCTTTTAACAAATCAAGCATCATGTGAGGTTCAACATTTTTATTAAGTAAGCCCAATTGCTTTGAGCCCTGGCCTAACCAAAGGGTTGATTCAGCGTCACTTTGATAATAATTAACTGCCTCAGCATTTAAATAATAATCGCGTGCACCTTCTGCTGTTTTTAGCGTAAAAATACTTAGCATGTCATTTGTCCGTTAATCAATGTATTCACTCATCTCTGATTTATGGGCAGGCTCAAAGGCTTTCTTATCAACGCAATGAATAGGGTTTGATGGCTCGATTATCATTGGAATATTAGGGATTGCTCGCGCCACTAAAGGTATCGCAAGAGCCTTACGTTGATTAAGTTTTAATGCTAGTTTTGTAACAGGATATTCACCTGGTAAACGAATAAAGCAAGCAACTGGTAGTGGGTTTAATTAACCCTGTGAATTTGTCTATAGCCCGCCGTACATATGGATTTCAGCGGACCTCAACGGAATAGCCTAGAATTATATTCTTTGGGATGATGAAATGG
This sequence comes from Legionellaceae bacterium, assembly GCA_947504875.1. Lineage (GTDB taxonomy): Bacteria > Pseudomonadota > Gammaproteobacteria > Legionellales > Legionellaceae > CANNJI01. The sequence goes on along the minus strand of CANNJI010000173.1, from coordinate 3,384 downwards.
CTAAACGTCAACGACGGCAAGGGATCCCCACTGAATTGACAGTCGCACAATTCGAGGAATTTGTCTTGCCTCACCTGACTGTTGGTAAGCGGGGCCCTGTATCCAAACTATCATTATACAGGGCATTTGGTTATATTCTGAAATTTTTGTATATTGGCTGCCAATGGAAAGAGCTGCCCATTGAAAAAGATGAATCAGGACGTCCCGAGATCCACTACACACGCATTTACAGTGTTTTTCGACGATGGGAATCAGACGGCTGCATGAACGCTATTTTTGTTGGGTCTGTCCTTAAACTCCACCAAAATGATCTGCTGAATACCAGCGTAATCCATGGTGATGGGACGACAACATCCGCTAAAAAAGGTGGGGATAACATTGGTTATAGTGGGCACAAACACATGAAGGGTGACAAGATTGTTGCCTTCTGCGACAGAAATTGCAATGTAATTGCTCCGTTTGTTACAGCTCCTGGCAACAGGAATGAATCACCATTATTTCGAGAAGCACTGCCCTTGGTGACGGAGATCGCCCGGGCCATAGGCCTTGATTTAAAGGGAACGATTGTTAGTCTGGATGGGGTATACGATTGCAGAACAAATCGAAAATCGATATTCAATCGGGGAATGATACCCAATATTAATGCGAATCCACGTGGTAGAAAAAAAACAAAACGCGGTCGTAAGCCACTATTCAATCCTGACATTTTTGCAGAGCGCTTTCAAACCATTGAACGTGTATTTGCTTGGGAAGACAAGTTTCGTTGCTTGCTGATACGATTTGAACGTTTGAGCAAATTGCATTATGCCTTTAAAACACTTGCTTACACGATGATTAACCTGCGGCACTTCTGTTAAGGCTAGTTTTAGCTGAGGCCATTCATTGATGTTGTGGCTGACTAAAGTCAGTATTAATTTCGCCTAAAAATTCAATTTCAGTATAAATTAAGGTCATTTTTTCGGTGTTTCCCATCGCTGACTTTGTTCTTCTCTAGCGCACCCGTTTTTCTATTTTCTTCTGATGCTTTAGGTCAAAAACCCACTACCAGTTCAATCACATTGCCAACATCAAAAATAATATTTTTAATTTTCATTCAATTATATGATCCTTTAAATAATATCGGATTCGACAGATACGTAATTCCCATTTATTTATACTCATGCAGCCTATTTCTCAAAAATCATAGAGTCATGCTTAAATGACTTAAATTCAAGTGATATCCCATTTGGATCATAGAAAAACAGAGTAGCTTGCTCACCTGGCTTTCCTTTAAAACGAACATATGGCTCAATAACAAACTCGATATTATTATTTTTCAGTTTTTGAGCTAAGTCATGCCAATCATCCCATTCTAAAATAACACCGAAATGCGGCACTGGGACAGGATGTTCATCTACAGGATTCACAAATCGATCTATTTTTTGGTTTGGGTTTTCATGAAAAACAAGTTGATGGCCAAAAAAATCGAAATCGACCCACGTTGGATCTGAACGACCCTCAGGACATCCTAATATTGTTCCATAAAAATGACGCGCTTTCGCCAGATCAGCAACTGGCATGGCAAGATGAAAAGGTCTCATAATACGCCTCCAATAATGAGGAATGCCAGCGTAGCACCCTACTCTTTTCTGAGTCAATGCAAATTTAACGTGCCACAACTGTCCCTTCTGATTATGATGGTTTGTGTATACAATATTAGGCTCATGAACACTTAATATAATGCACGGTTCATTTTATGAAAGATAATAAGCACCTCTCATGCAAAACCATTTCAATAGGATTAATTGGTCCAGGATTAATCGGTAGTACCTTGTTACAGCAAATTCATCATGTAACAAAAGCTCACAACGCAAATGCTCAAGTCAATTTTCATGTTCACGGAATTATGAAAAGTAAACGGATGTTGCTAAGCCATCATCCCATCAATTTAACATCATGGGAAACGCCATTTAACCAATGTGACACCGCTGCTAATTTAAATGCCTTTATTGAACATATGCTTCTCAATACAGAAAGCCCTGTCATTATTGATTGTACCGCAAGCGAAGATATTTCCCGTCAGTACCTCAACATCCTCGCAAAAGGAATCCATGTTATTACCCCGAACAAACATGCCAATGCTGGCGAGCTTGATTATTACAAGCAAGTTAAACAGCAAACGATCAGTGGTGGTAATGCGCGCTACTTATATGAGGCAACCGTGGGCGCTGGTCTACCCATTATTACAACATTGCAAGACATGATTAAAACTGGTGATCGTGTCTTGAAAATTGAAGGCATCATGTCTGGAACCTTAAATTATATTTTCAGTGAGCTCTCAAAAAATCGATTATTTTCAGATGTGGTCATGGAAGCCAAACACATTGGCGTTACAGAGCCAGACCCTCGCGAAGACTTATCTGGCATGGACGTCGCTCGTAAATTAGTCTGTTTGGCACGTGAGATTGGCCATGAAACAACACTTGATGATATCAACGTCCATAATCTGGTACCCGATTCTTTAAAGTCATGCACGATTGATGAATTTCTTGAAAAACTACCCTGTTATGATGACCAAATGCAATCTATGATTATAAAGGCAAACGCCGATAACGAAAGACTATGCTATGTTGGATCCATTGATTCTAACGGTACAGTAAATGTCACCATTAAAGCCTTTCCACAAGATCATCCGCTTGCAAGGCTGCACAAAAAAGATAACATGCTGATTATCCATACCGAGCGATATCATGACAACCCACTCATCATCCAAGGACCGGTTGCGGGTGCTGAGTTAACTGCCGCAGGAATATTTGCTGACTTGTGGCGATTAGTGTAAAACTTAATGTTGATGCTTTACTCCAAAAAATGCAAAACATCATCATTAAATTTAGCTGGATCTTGCAAAAACGCAAAATGCCCCGCATTGGGCTCAATCAATAATGGAAGTGTAATATTTAAGGTTTTATAGGACGGATTGAATTAAATAGACGCAACAACTGTTCTCCAATTTTTACACCAATCATCACTTGCTATAGCGGCCCTAATTTGTAAAATTGGATCCAATCCCTCTCTTGACCATCGCATGTGCTTTTGCCCTTTGCATCGCTGATTGATTAAGCTTTCAACCGTAGATTCAGCAAGATTACTGGTGAATGGAAGTCCATTTTTATGACGCGCCCTATAATCGATTATTTTATTGGCATTGTTTTTAATATAAATACTTAATTTTTTTAGTTTGTCAGCCGATTTCTCTCAGCGGATCTCAGCGAGCGGCTTGACACAATCAATTCCAACTTTTGAGAACATATTCATCAAGACACAGAGAAATTCGCGTTAAATAGGAGGGTATGAGCCGCCATAAAAGAGCCCATTTAGCGCAAAACAAATACTTCTATTTGTTTT
>CANNJI010000172.1 GCA_947504875.1 Legionellaceae bacterium | reverse complement strand
GGATATCGTGGGTGTGATCTCTAAGGTATCAAGCAGGGGTTTTGTTAGGCCTAAATCATCTCTCCCTTCAGGATAAGTGCCCTCACTTAATGCCTTTGCCAAGGCTTGCTTGGCACTTTCAAATTGTAATTTGGCTGCTTCAATTAAATGTGCTTGTTGTTCGCCTGTGATGGCTATGCTACTTAATATGGCCTCTTGGTCATTCATTGAAGCCACCAATTGACTACGGCGACTTGCAATACACGTCTCAATGTTTTCTGTGGCATTGATATTGGCTTCTTTATTACTGGATAAATTTAAAAGTTTTTCAATGCTTGCTTTGAGCGTTTCGGGAATTTTGGCTTTTTCTCTTTCCCCAAGGCTTTGGTAATAGTCTGAAAACTGAATAATCGCAGGATATGCACCACCACCTGCATTGGTTTCTTCACCACGAGCACTTACGCTGTTCATATAAAGGTTACGGCATAGTTCTGTCAGCTGACCAAGCAAGTTGCTCTTATCGCGGCTTAAGGCATCATATGTTTTTTTTGCATCAACAATTGCACGTGTTAAGTCCGAGTGTTCGCCTAAGCGCGCAAGCGCTTCGGGTTGAATAGAATAAAGAGAGCCATCACTGCTGCTTGTGTCCACATAATTATTTGGCGTAGGGGTATCTTCTGCAGTTAACTCAAGTTCAAGCAATAACTTTACAGGGATGAGGTATTGTCCATCAGCACCTAAGCAGTGGGTTTCTAAAACGCCTTCAAGGGAGTCCAAATTCGGATATTTATCTGTGTCATAAGATTCCGTATAAACAGTTGGCATTAAAATGTGTATTGGGTTTTTTCCTGTTTCACTTGCGACCTGTTGCGCTATATCTTTGAGTAAAACGGTGACATCCCCCCGGGGAGATGTTGTTGGTGAGAGTAGGGTGCCATTGACTAACGCCCAATTATCCTTTAAAAAAGTCTCGAGTGCTTCGGTAACGTTTTCTTCCTGTTCTATAATAATCGTTAATCTGTCCAGTGTTTTTCGTGCATAAGCCCACACAACCTTATCTTTTAATAAAGCAGGCACAGGCTGTGCGTCATAGATTGTCTTTAACCGAGTTATTTTTTTTACTAATTCACGAGACACTAACAACTCCTTTTAACAGGGCGTTACATGAAGCATATAAGAGCATTTAGAGTTATTTTAAAACACACCCAATTGTGGTGCCAGACACATGACTTGATAGGCATGTAAACCCGTTTAAAAAGTTTTTTTATATCTAATATATAAGCTATAATATAAATATTAATCAAACAAAGGATAATATATTGTCTTTTTTATTCTCGACGCCTCAAGAAATACTCCTTGATGTGAGTCGTCGTTTTAAACAAAGGCGGCTTGATATGGGATTTACTCAGGAAGGTCTTGCTAAGCGCGCAGGGGTTAGTTTGGGCTCGTTAAAGCGCTTTGAACGCATGGGTGAAGTTTCTTTTAACGCATTGCTCAGAATCGCATGGGTTTTAGAATGTCTGGGTGACTTTAATGCGGTAGGAGAAAAGCAATCCATTGTTGAGTCGGGACTTTCTCTTGATGACTTTCTTGCAAAGAAGAAAACAATTAAGCGAGGGCACATTAAGTGAGCTATGTTCCTATAGAACAACTGATTGTTTATTTTGAACATTGCAAAGAGAAACATCGCTTAGGCCGGCTTGCCCGCTATAACCGGCAGATTTTGTTTGAATATGATGCTGATTTTATTGAAAAATCTCTTCCTGTCTCACCCATTAAATTACCTTTAAAGCCAGGCGTTTTTGTACCTGACGATAACTTGTTTAAAGGTTTGTTTGGTTTGTTTAATGATAGTTTGCCTGATGGTTGGGGACGATTATTACTCGATAGAGCGTTAACAAAACAAGGTATCCACGTACGTGAATTAGGTGCTTTGGACAGGCTTGCTTTTGTTGGGCAGGGGGGAATGGGGGCGCTATCTTATGAACCTGCTATGGATACTTTTGTGAGTGATAAAAACAATCAATCTTTGCTTGTATTAGATCGTTTAGCAGATGAATCACGTCAAATGTTGTCAGGTGCAACAGAAGATATATTTCCTGAGTTGCTGGCTTTAAATGGTGCTTCCGCAGGTGCGCGACCTAAAATTGTTGTTAAGGTAAGTCAGGATAAGCGAGAAATGATTTATGGCCCTGATTGTGAGCAACCAGGATTTGAATCATGGATGATCAAATTTCCTTCTATGTTGGATCCTCATGATATTGGCCCACTTGAATATGCATACAGTTTAATGGCACGTGATGCGGGGGTTGATATACCACAAACACATTTATTTTTAACCGAACAAGGCCACTATTTTGGTGTGCAACGGTTTGATCGTAAAGGTGCTGAGCGAATTCATATGCATAGCTTATGTGGATTAATTCATGCTGATTTTCGATTACCCTCGTTGGATTATGATACGATTCTACGTGTGGTTCAAATTTTAACAAAAAACACGTGTGAAGTTGAAAAGGCATTCGTTTTAGCTTGTTTTAATGTTTTTGCTCATAATCGTGATGATCATAGCAAAAATTTCTCATTTATTTTGAATAATCAGGGAGAGTGGCAATTATCAAGTGCATATGACTTAACTTTTTCTCATGGACCACACGGAGAGCATAGTACAACGGTCATGGGCGAAGGGCGTGCACCGACCATTGAGCATTTAAAAGCTCTTGGAAAAAAGCATGGTTTAAAACGAGCATTGTTATTGATTGAGCAAGTTCGTGAAGCAGTTTTTCGATGGAAAACTTATGCTGAGACTGCGGGCGTGAGTGAACGAACGTTGAGAGAAATAGCCTTTTAATGTAATCAACCTGAATTATGATCTGATGTCCTCAGAAATTGATGAGACTCCTTTATGCTAAAGCTTCCTCTTTAGTGTTATCGAAAGCACAGAGATCATTTAGGCTCAGGCCCTGATAACCGAGCTCCCTGCATCTCGTTTAATAGTAAAGAGATAGGGCTGCTTTCATCAGCAATGACATTTTTAAAGCGAGCATCCTCAGTAACCTGCTGTATTGCTGAATCAATCCCATGTTCTTTTGACAAGAGTTTGAGTTGTATTAAGGCATCTATACAAGTGACATGTTGTTCATTGGGATGCCATGAAGAATCCGCATCAATTTTAGTTTTTAACGCGTCAATCAATGGATCAACTTTTTCGAATAGAGGCTTCGTCGAATCACCGAATACCATCCTCATTAGTTGCATTTTATAATACGATACACCATTTGAAGGCTCAGTTAACTTATCTATTATTTGATTAATAAATGCATTATCTGCTTTCAATTTCACAGGAAGAGAAAAAATAAACTCTCTATTCATTTGAACTGCAACAAGCACTATGTCTTGATATCCCTCTAGTTCTTTGGGGACATGCCGAAGTGCATCGCCATCTTGCATCACTGCAGCAAGCGCTATGTCTTGGTACCCCGCTAAATCTTTGGGAACATACTGAAGTGCATCGCCATTTTGCTTAACTGCAGCAAGTGCTATCTCTTGGTACCCCGCTAAATCTTTGGGGGCATACTGAAGTGCATCGCCATCTTGCATCACTGAAGCAAGTGCTATGTCTTGGTACCCGTCCACATCTTTGGGAACATATTCAAGTGCATGGCTATTTTGCATCACTGCAGCAAGTGCTATCTCTTGGCACCCCGCCATATCTTTGGGGACAAACTGAAGTGTAAGGCCATCTTGCCTAACTGTGGCAAGGACTATGTCTTGGTACCCCGTTATATCTTTGGGGACTAACACAAGCGCTTCGCCATTTCGCTTAACTGCAGCAAGCGCTATGTCTTTGTACCCCGCTAAATCTTTGGGGACTAACAGAAGTGCATAGCCATTTTGCATTACTGCAGCAAGTGCTATGTCTTTGTACATCGCTATATCTTTGGGGACATATCGAAGTGCATACGCATTTTGCTTAACTGCAGCAAGCGCTATGTCCTTGTACCCCTCCGCATCTTTGGGAACATACTCAAGTACACCGACATATTTCATCACTGCAGCAATCGCTATGTCCTTGTACCCCGCTATATCTTTGGGGACATACTCAAGCATGCTT
>CANNJI010000171.1 GCA_947504875.1 Legionellaceae bacterium | reverse complement strand
CTAGGAGGAACGTTTAGAGGAACGTTTTTTATAATTTCATGAATATATTTTTGGAGAGATGCCATATAACCCTTACTGTATATGGCTCCCCGGGACGGGCTCGAACCGCCGACCTAATGATTAACAGTCATCCGCTCTACCGACTGAGCTACCGGGGAATACGGCGGAATATTAAATGGATTATGGCTTTTGGTCAAGAGCATATTTGACTAAAGTTTTTATTTTTTAGCTTAGAATATGATATAGTATATATTATGAAGAATGTATTCAAAATTAAATCAGATTTTCAGCCGGCAGGTGATCAGCCTGAGGCGATTGCGTCTTTGATCCGTGGCGTTGAGGCGGGTTTGGCTCGTCAGGTTTTATTGGGCGTTACGGGTTCGGGTAAAACGTACACCATTGCTCAGGTTATTCAAGCGGCTAAAAAGCCTACGTTGATCATGGCGCCTAATAAAACGTTGGCGGCGCAATTGTATGGTGAATTTAAGGCATTTTTTCCGGATAATGCGGTTGAGTATTTTGTTTCTTATTATGATTATTATCAACCGGAGGCTTATGTTCCGGCTTCTGATACCTTTATTGAAAAAGATTCCTCCATTAATGAACATATCGAGCAAATGCGATTGTCGGCTACCAAGGCGTTAATTGAGCGGAAGGATGCGATTATCGTGGCTACGGTGTCGGCTATTTATGGTTTGGGTGATCCGGATTCTTATTTGCGCATGGTCTTGCATGTGTCTCGTGGTGAGCGATGTGATCAGCGCAAGATTTTGCAGCGTTTAGCTGAGATGCAGTATGCGCGCAGTACTCAAGGCTTGGCGCGTGGGCAGTTTCGGGTGAATGGTGACATCATTGATATTTTTCCTGCTGATGAGGAAAAAAATGCAACTCGTATTGAATTGTTTGATGATGAGGTGGTCAATATTGCTTGTTTTGATCCCTTGACCGGCGAGGTGTTTCAACGCTTGCCTCGAGTGACTATTTTCCCCAAGACCCATTATGTAACCCCTCGTGAGCGCATTTTGCAAACCATTGATTGGGTTAAAGAAGAATTACAGGAACGATTGGCTGAATTTGAGTCACAGAATAAATTGGTCGAAGCGCAGCGTTTACAGCAGCGCACGTGTTTTGATATTGAAATGATGCTGGAGCTTGGGTTTTGTTCCGGGATTGAAAATTATTCTCGTTATTTATCAGGACGCGGTCCGGGTGAAGCGCCGCCGACGTTGTTTGATTACCTGCCGGCAGATGCGTTGTTAATTATCGATGAGTCGCATGTTACGGTACCTCAAATCGGTGGGATGTACCGCGGTGACCGTGCGCGCAAGGAAACGCTGGTTAATTATGGTTTCAGGCTGCCTTCGGCACTGGATAACCGTCCCATGCGCTTTGAAGAGTTTACTGAGCGTTCGCCGCAAACCATTTATGTATCGGCTACTCCAGGGCCTTATGAACTTGAACATGCGGATAATACCGCAGAACAGGTGGTGCGCCCTACGGGTTTGATTGATCCCCCGGTAACCATTCGTCCAGTGACGAATCAGGTCGATGATTTGCTCTCTGAAATCCGTTTGGTGACAGCCAAAGGTGAGCGCATTTTGGTGACTACTCTGACTAAACGTATGGCCGAAGATTTAACCGATTATTTACGTGAGCAAGGGATCAAAGTCCGTTATTTACATGCTGATATTGATACGGTAGAGCGCGTGGAAATCATTCGTGATTTACGCTTGGGCGAGTTTGATGTCTTAGTGGGGATTAACCTGCTACGTGAAGGATTGGACATGCCGGAAGTCTCTTTGGTGGCTATTCTTGACGCTGATAAAGAAGGGTTTTTGCGATCCGAACGGTCGCTTATTCAAACGATTGGTCGAGCGGCACGTCACATTAATGGACGTGCTATTTTTTATGCCGACAAAATCACCGGTTCGATGCAGCGTGCGCTGGATGAAACGCAGCGTCGGCGCGATATACAAACGTCATTTAATTTAGAACATGGGGTCACGCCAGAAGGAATTATCAAATCGGTCGAGGACATTATGGAAGGTGCGCATTTTGGCACTCGAAAGAGCAAGGTTGCCGAGAAGAAGGCGGCGTATGTTGCTTTGTCTACGGATGAATTGGTTAAACGGATTAGCGTGCTGGAAAAACAAATGTATGCGCATGCGAAAAACATGGAGTTTGAGCAAGCCGCGCTGGTTCGAGATGAGGTGTTGGATTTACAGGGACGTCTGGATCGCAGCTAATTACTGCTGCGGATACGTTTCAAATCCTGTAACTCCCTATGTCATAATTTTAAAGGGACAGCCGTGGGGAGTTACCCAATCCTTTACAAGCTTGTATATAAGCACTATAACTATAAGCATATTCATTCAAACATCTGGCAGCGATGAAATTTCATCATATCGTCATTATTGCACTCATCAACTTATTTATATCGGTATCAGCATGTGCTGATAATTTGCATGATAGTTTGGGATATTTTGATTTTGAGCAAAAAACCAAATATCTGAACCAGATTGATCAGCAATTATTACAAAAGAATAACAACTATAACGATCTAGTTCGCGCAGAAATGTCAATTACAGCATCAATAGCACAAGCCAATGCGTGTTCAAAATATACAAAAGGACAGGCCCAGGCAATTCTGCCAATCTTTCAAAATGAAAGCGTTAAACAGGATCCTGCACGTTACCATTATTTGTCCAGCATGAAAACAATTTATGATAAAAAAAATGCCGATTGCTCTTTTTATGTCTTTCTGGCGCAGAAGACATTACATAATATTTCCCTAACCATGATAAAAAACAGCGCAAACAAAATCTTTAAAAAAACGCCGATTATCTGGAATCAATTCCATTTAGACCCACTTCATTATAATACTGAACTATTTTACCAGTCAGCTCCGGGCATTATGCTGATATTCGCCTATGCTCTATTAGGCTATTTATGTACGCTTGTTTTTGCCAAATACTTAACCATACCCCGTTCAAAATCAAATCTCTTATTTCTGTCGAATAAACAACTGTCAATACTTCCTCAACAATCAGTATTCTTTTTTGTATTATCGGTAATAATCTATGGCCGGATAAGTGACTATACTGAGCACGGTATCGCTCCTTCCTCTCCATTTCTATGGCTAATCGTCGTAGACAGTATTATTGCCATAAGGCTATACGTAACACTCAGTGAAAATAATCATATTGCATTGGCGTTGTTTAGACGCATTAGCGTCGTTGCCACCATCCTTCTTCTTGGGTTTATTGGCACTCTGTTTTGGGTGGGTCAATCTATCCCGCCGGATATCATTGTGTTATGTCAGATGGTATGGATAACACTAATCAATTTATTGCTTCTCTGGATCAATTGGCTAATGTTTCGCCTGCATTTCTTTGCAAAAACCCTCTCGCCTCATGCACTTAAAATCACAAAAATGATATTGCCAGCCATTTATGGTTTAGTCATCGTATGGGCATGGTCGGGTTTTCTTCATTTAGCTCAAGCGTTTATTCCAAATTTGATTGCATCGTTAATGATAATCCTTCTTACATGGGAGTCGACTCGTTACTTGGGCAACGCATTTTTTGTATGGTTTCAGAGTCCGTCGAGCAAGCTGGCTAATAAACTCCACCGCTTCTTTGCACTTGAACGACATAAAAAATTCATTGAGGTCTCGATCTTGCGATGGGTCTTTAATATACCCATCTTAGTTTTTTTAGTAGTGGGTTTAGCTCTTATTTGGGGCGCGTCCGCTTACACTATCGACCAAGGCATCTCCAAGGTACGAGACGGCAGTCATATTGGGTCGATAGTGATTAATACCACGATAGTTTATGCGGTAGCGGTATTTTGCTTGGTCTCATTATCGGGACGCGCACTGGCGATGTATCTTTCAAGAAGCAAGTCGTTTAAAGGCGACCCGCATAGACAAGTTACCATTCGCATCTTGATTACGTATATTGCATTTTCCCTTGCTCTGATCGCTGCATTCCTCCGGCTAGGCTTTGATTTTTCAAAAATAGCCTTGATTATGGGTGGGTTGTCGGTTGGGCTTGGGTTTGGGCTAAAAGAAGTCGTGAGTGATTTCGTCAGTGGTGTGATTTTGTTGATTACAAAGCCTATAAAAATAGGCGATCATGTCATGG
>CANNJI010000170.1 GCA_947504875.1 Legionellaceae bacterium | reverse complement strand
GCGATTGGGTTTAAGCTCAAAAATAACACAGTCTTTATGCTGGTTCGCCGACCATAGCCACTTCAAGCGCTTTCAGTCCTTTAGGTCCTTTATCCGTAAGGTAACTAACTGAATCGTTTTCATGAAGGGTTTTAAAGCCAACGCCTTGTATATCTTTGTAATGTACAAAAATATCATCGCCGTTATTATTAATAATAAATCCAAATCCTTTTTTTTCATTGAACCATTTTACTTGGCCCATTTCACGTTGTGACATATCCTTATCTCCTATTGTTTATCTGCCTAATCCTTTAGGATGGCAATTTGTGTTAGGCTACAAATACAACCAACAACAATCTTAGCATATACAGTTTTTTATTTATTGTTAAGTTGTTTTTAAAAAAATTAAAGGCCAGTTAACATTAAGCACTACATGGAGATTAAATGAAAGACGCGTTTATTCGTTTAGCATTGGACTGTAACGTACTTAAATTCGGTGAATTCACCCTCAAATCGGGTCGTATAAGTCCCTATTTCTTTAATGCTGGCCTGTTTTATCAAGGCGATGCATTACGTCAACTGGGTCAATTCTATGCTCAGACCTTAATTCAGAATTCAATTGATTTTCAACACCTGTTCGGACCTGCCTATAAAGGCCTGCCATTGGCCACGACCACTGCAGTCGCCCTTGCAGAAGCAGGCATCAATACCACGGTCACATTTAATCGCAAAGAACTAAAAACCCATGGGGAAGGCGGGCAGTTGATTGGTGCGCCTCTAACAGGTAATACTGTCATTATCGATGATGTCATCACCGCCGGAACTGCATTTCGCGAAGCACAACAACTCATCAATGCGCATGGCGGACAGGTAACGGCTGTGGTTATTGCGCTTGATCGTTGCGAGCGCGGTGAATCTCGTCAATCAACACTGGCTGAAATACAAAAACAAGGGATTCGTGTACTATCAATTATTACTTTGTATGATTTAATAGATTACTTGCAACGGCATAATGAACATCAGCAGGTTGAACAATTGCAACATTACCAGGAGCTCTACGGATGCGATTAACCACACTACTGCTTACAAGCTTTACCTCGCTAGCATCTGTTGCGACGCCAACAACTGATCCTTTGAATTTGACCTGGTTTGACACCAAAACGCCGGCCAGAGAAAATTTTTACGTTTATGCCAATGGCTCATGGCAAAAACACAACCCGATTCCAAAAGAATATTCCAGCTGGAGTATGTTTCATGTATTACAAGAAAAAAATCAGCAACAAATACGTCAGTTGATTCTTAATGCAGCCGCTGACAAACAGGCCACACCCGGCAGCATTGAACAAAAAGTCGGGGATTTTTATTTCAGCGGCATGGATGAAGCCCGTATCAATTTATTAGGCATAAAGCCACTTGAATCTGAGTTTTCACGCATCAAAGCCATCCAAACTCAAGCTGATTTACTTGCCGAAATCGTCCATTTACATCAAATGGGTATCAATGCATTTTTTGGTTTCGGCAGCATGCAGGATTTCGCCAATAGCAACAATATGATTCCCGCTATTATACAAGACGGTCTCGGCTTGCCTGATCGAGATTACTATTTAAAAGACGATGCGAAATTCATAACCATTCGTGCCGCATACATTGATTACCTGGCAAACATATTTACCTTAACTGGCGTTGACACTGCAAAGGCGGCATCTGCAGCCAACACAGTCTTGAAAATAGAAACGGCCTTGGCCACTGCATCCATGTCACAAACGGCTCAGCGCGATCCTCGAGCCATTTATCATATGATGGATATTGCGCAGCTGGAAAAAATCACCCCTGATTTTTCGTGGACTGGCTATTTCTCAGCAATGGGTCATCCTGAAATCAAACGTCTAAACGTGGCAATGCCTGATTTTATTAAAGCGATGAATCATGAATTAAAAAGCCATTCTATTGATGAATGGAAAATCTATTTGAACGCGCGCCTGATAACCTCTCTTGCGCCCTATTTATCTACGCCTTTTGTCGACGCAAGCTTTAAGATGACAACGGCGTTGACTGGTGCTGAAAAATTAAAGCCTCGTTGGAAGCGTGTTGTTGAGAGAGAAGATAACGCCTTAGCGTTTGCCATAGGAAAAATGTATGTTAAACAATATTTTTCCCCCGCAGCCAAACACGATGTTTTGGAGATGACTCAAACGATTCGTAACGTCTTGCGCGATGATTTAAAAACTCTGCAGTGGATGACTCCGGCAACTCGGAAAGCGGCTATTAAAAAATTAGCCATGATGGGTGATCGCGTTGGTTATCCTGATAAATGGTGGGATTATTCAAGCTTAAACATTGATCGAGGCCCTTATGTACTCAATGTTATCCGCGCCAACCAATTTCTGGTGAAGCGTGATCTTGATAAAATTGGCAAGCCGGTTGACCGCGTTGAGTGGGAGATGTCGCCTCAAACGATCAATGCCTATTACAACCCGTCAATGAATAACATCAACTTCCCAACAGGGATTTTACAGCCTCCATTTTTTGACCCAGCAGCACCTGCCGCTGTAAATTATGGCTCAATAGGTTTTGTCATAGGTCATGAAATAACCCATGGCTTTGATGATCAAGGCGCTAAATTTAACGGTCAGGGCAATCTTCATGATTGGTGGACTCCAGAAGACTTGAAAAAATTTAAAGCGGCAACAGAATGTATTGTGCATCAGTATTCACAGTATAAAGTCGCGGGGGATATGCCGGTTAATGGCGAGCTTGTGGTAGGTGAGGCCACGGCAGATTTAGGTGGCCTTACGTTGGCTTTCCGAGCGTTCCATGAATCTTCTGGCTATAAAAATGCAAAAACCATCAATGGATTTACACCTGATCAACAGTTTTTCATAGGTGCGGCACATGCATGGGCAAACAATATGCGACCAGAAGAAGCTCGCAGATTGGTAACCATTGATCCACATCCACCGGCCATGTATCGCGTGAATGGTTCGTTTGCGAATATGCCGGAGTTTCAAGCGGCGTTTAATATTCCAGAGAATAGTCCGATGGTGAATCCGAAGCGGTGTGTTATTTGGTAGGGTGGGACGATGACAGCATGGGCTGCTTCAGGCATTAATTAGGCTTTGTTTCCTAACCCATAAAATGAGCATACCAGGGCGCTGGCTCACTGATCCCCTCAAATTTTCTTATTAAAAAATACAATTAACATATTGATTTTTAAAATAAAAGGATCATCATTACATCTTTCATTGTGAGGGAGGCTTTGTTGTGACAACCACTGGATTTGATAAAATTTAAACCACATGAATGGTTTGTAGGGTATTAATTAATTTGAGCGGGAATACTTGGCTATTTTCCGTTAAGCCTGGTTAGAGGATTAACCAGACCTAAGCCGCTTCTTGAATATCAACTGTCATGCGTAATTGATCTCGATCAAGCAAATCTTGTAAACAAAGACGAACAAACTGATTTTTAGAGTATCCCAGTTTGTCAGCATACTCAGCCGCCATTTTGGGGCTCACAAATCGTCGATGATGTTCAATATCGCACAAATTTTGGCGAGAAACTCCCAATTGTTTTGCAAAATTTTGGTCATGATTATCGGATGGGTCATGATGTTCCTTGAGAAGGTAGGACAAAATATAATGTATCCTTTTGAATCAGGTCCTAATGACGCGCCCATCACCACCATTTCAAAGCATATTGAAGTAGTGATGAAAAAATTATTAGGCATGAAAGATGTGCCTGAAGAGATCGTTCCAAAGTTTGATATGGCATTGTAAGAATACGACATCTATCTTTTTTGGCTCTGTCGGGTTTCTAGTGGATCGATTTATGCATAAATTTCGAACCCTTGTAAGTCCAGGTATAATCGCTGAAAAAGCGTATCAGTTTTCAATATTCCATAGCAGCGTCTCTTCGCGGCTTTGTTTCCTAACTCATAAAATGCCACAAAATGGCGCATATCACCAAGTAACCCTATGTTTTGGTCAACCACCAATCCAATAATAAAAATTCGTTCAAAATCAAAACGGTAAGAAATATCTGATGCAAAAGCAAGAGATCTCTTACAAGATTTAGAGAGATCTCTTACAAGATTAGAAGAGATCTCTTGTATACATGCTGTGCAAACAAACTATACTGACAGCTCACGGAGTAACATGGAATGTCTGACAAGAAGTCACCTTTGATAAGAATAATTTACTTATAGTTGC
>CANNJI010000169.1 GCA_947504875.1 Legionellaceae bacterium | reverse complement strand
TGATCACGATAGGCAAGAATACCCACTCAGTGCCATGACAAGTCAATGCGTAAAAAATAGACGATGCGCTACTATTGAACGTTTAGTAGAGGAAACTCAGGCGTGGGCTAAAAAAACAAATCAAAAACAAAAAGGTGTCAATTGGCAATTCAGTATCGAGAAAGCGAGGCATAAACTGAAGTCAATTTACCCCAAGATTAAATGTTGATGGCGCACTAGGTGGTCTTTTGTGTTTTCACGCAATCCTTTATCGGTGTACTTGTATTCTACATATTTTAGGTAGTGAATTAATTCCTCTCGAGATTCTGGATTTAATATCTCTTGAGATACTGGTTTAGACGATTGTTTATACGCCATTACCAATGGTCCAAAAAGAAAACCGTCCAAATCTGAGCTATTGACCTCTTTTAGCTCTGCAATAAGGGATTTCATATAGATTGTTTCAATTTCTTTTGATTTGCTTGCCAATGAAATTTTTAGCATGACAGATGACTCGTGGGGCATTTTGGTTAGTAAGTCATTGATTTTATCCATGTTAGCTATTACTTCTTGGGTTGAATGCAAATCTACAAAACTGCGAACTACGTTACTAGCAACTTGGTTGTTAATCTTTTCTTCTAATCGGGTGGCAAAAAATGATTTTAATAACATTTGGTCGGTGGTATTTTTGGATAGGTCGAGATGCTGTTGATAATGAATCATCATGCCCTGAATAATTTTTGCTTTTAATTCTTTGCTATCCGTTTCATCATACAATTTTAACATTTTGGAAACAGTGTCAGGATCTTTTCCCCCAATAGTCAATCGGTCAATGAATATTCCGCGTTTAATATCATTTAGTTGTGGATCATTAGCCAAGCGCATTTCTGCAGCTATATGTTGTGGTGTTTCTTGCTGCATTGGAATATCGGCAATCATTTCAAACTCCTCGAATGGCATGGTATTAAGTTCTGCTGGTGTCACATCATCTAGCGTTCTTATTCCTTCGTTTAATAAGACGTGGGTAGTGTTACGAACAGATTGATTATATATTGGGAAAGCATTAAAAACTGTTGTCGGTAACATAATTTTGCCTTTTACAGTATCGTATCCAGCACTATAGAAAGCCCACCACGTGTACGTGTCACATCGCCATTCGCCACATTTGAAGCGGGTCCCCCATTTTGTGTCACCAGCGCCTATGATGTAGGCGGTAGAGGATGTGTAAGTAGGGCACCACCAACGTTGATGATTTGCCTCATCGATAACATGCTGTCCGGCATCTCCTCTGTTTGCTACGCCATACCTACTTCCCCAATATTTAGATCTGGATTTAAAATTAGCGAAGGTATTGAGTTGACCCACCACTGGTTCGTTCAGTATTTCTAGCACATGGTCATCGGTTTGCCATATTTTGTTAGCTGATGTAACGGCAATGTGACCAGTCCAACCAAGGCCTGGGATCAGAAGTTCTCTGGCCATAACCTCCGCAGGGTAAATCGGCTTCGCATTTACCAATATTGAAACACTGGCGATTACAATGCCTGTACTTAATGTTATTGTTTTTTTCATATAGGATAACTCATCGGGGCCGTGGGTGAGTAGTATGACCTGTTCACTCCGATCAAACGCTCCTCAGTGGGACTTATAGAACTACCACATCCGCCTCCCGATAGCGCTTGAATTACTTCGGCATTAAACAGCAACTTTTAAAATTTTTACCACTGCAAAAGGAACAAAAATCTTAATCTATAATGTCCAGTATAACTGTTGTGGATCACCTTCGTAAACCTGTGTGTGGCGTATTGCTAAAGTATCAAAATATGAAAATTATCAATGCGTCACACACAGACGCATAATGCTGAACCCAGCGGTAAACAGTTGTGTGATTAATCTTTAAGCCACCAACCGACTTAAGAAAAAATTTTCATAGAAAATATCGATAATCAACATCAAATTTTTCAGCAATAACCTTAGCTTTGTTTTTTCCAATAGGACGCGCTCCATTTTCCATTGAAGATAAATTTGCCTGAGATGTACCTATTAATTTGGCAAATTCAATCTGAGTAAGCCCTTCTCGCACACGAATTCCCTTCAATAAAGCTCCAGCCTTTCCATATTGGTCAATTAAATTTTTAAAAGCTTCGTCTGCAGAAATGATCTCAATATTTGTGTGATGCAATAAATATTCAAACTCATCGTGCAACTCTTTAATAAAAGACAAATCATCTGTCTCAAAATTTTTTAAATAGGTTTTTTTAAATTCAGAAAGATCTGCTTTGATTTTCGCTTTTATCGCATCTTTTTCAGTAAGGTGCGTTTTCATGTGTCCCAACATAATATACCTCTATCGTTTGAGTATCTTCGAAAACTTTCCAGCAACATACGTAGGTGGGATTGCCTTTTTGAAGATGACAATGTCGCCAGTCATCATTTTTTCTTTGCCCCTTCAATCCCTTAAATTTCCCATAATTAGGCCAATGATTACCTGGATTTCCGCCTTTGTTTTTTAAGTCTTCAGCTAATAGCAGCAAAACAAACTGTAGATCTTCAGAGAGCTTATTTTTTTGCTTTACTGTCTTTGTGCTCAGAAATACATCCCACTTTATATTCATTATATCTCGCAATTTGAAATATTTCAATTAAAGAAATATATTTTTATTAATCTTGTAAACGATATATCGTTGCTTTATGTACATTAAATGTTTTTGCTATTTCATTTACTGATTTATTTTCTTGCAATAGGCGCTTAGCTAATAGCTTTTGCTCTTCATTCATTTTCTCGGGGCGCCCAAAACGGACTCCTCGTTGCTGAGCAGCTACACGACCAGCTCCAGTCCGCTCACGAATTAAATCACGTTCAAATTCAGCAATACCTGCAAATACGGTCATTATCATCTTCCCTGATGGAGAGGTGGTATCTGCCCACGGCTCTGAAAGAGAACAAAAGGATGCTTCGGCCTTTTTTATTTGATCGGCCAATTCTAATAAATTTTGTGTCGAACGCGCGAGTCGATCTAATTTCCATACAACGACAATATCATCAGGACGAAGTTGATCGAGTAATCGCTGTAACTCTGGTCGCTCAATTTTCGCTCCAGAAATTTTTTCTTGAAAAATTCGGCCACATCCAGCGTCCTTAAGAGCAGCCAATTGTAAGTCCAGATTTTGATCAGTGGTTGAAACTCGAGCATAACCAATTTTCATACTTCAATCCTTTGCTATTTGTGTTGCAAATTATACCGCAAAAGAAAAGACTTTTGCACCTGATATTTGCAACGAATTTAAGCCAATGAATTCGCGACACTAATTTTTGCCGCATAACTTAGAAGTTTTGCGACAGCGCAGCCGTTTTAATATTTGTGGGATTTTGGCATGTCCGTGAAAGTTGTTTGAAATCAGAACTTCTGGATTCGTTAGTGTTTAATACCAAAAATTTGAAAATGTAACGCATATGTTGTACAATTAATCATAAGGAAGTTTTTTTGGGGTATGTCATGAACAAAGCAGCGACAATTAATGCTCGAATAGAGCCCGCCCTTAAAATGAGGGCTGAGGCTATTTTACATGCCGTTGGTCTTTCTACGGCCGAGGCGATTAGAATTTTTTATAATCAAGTTTGTCTGCAAAATGGTCTTCCATTTGACGTTAAAATACCAAATAAGAAAACAATGGACGCGATTGATGAGCTTGAATCTGGAAAGGGCGAGCGATTTAAAACGATGAAAGATGTTTGGGAATCTCTAGACGATGCTTGAATTAGAATTAGCCACGCAATTCAAACGTGATCTTAAGAAAATGCAGAAACAAGGAAAAAATAAAAAGCTGCTGGATGAAGTGATTGAGCAGCTTCAACATGAGCTTCCGCTACACCAAAAACATCACGATCATCATCTTTCAAGTAATTGGCGTGGTTATCGGGAATGTCACATTACGCCTGATTGGCTTTTGATTTATAAAGTTGTTAAGGATGACTGTATTAAGCTGCTACGTTTATCAAGAACTGGCTCACATTCGGATTTATTCAAGTAATTATTCTTAATCCTATCAATAGACTCTAGCTCCTGTGACAGGAGGCTGTCATAAATCAAAATTTAATTTATGTGATAGTATTTTTTGCTCATCTCACACCTCTCACAAGGGTATACTCATGTGATAAGGTTGATGCGATGAATTCAGATCAAATTTTAACTGTAAAGAACATTGACTGGGGCTGTGCGAAGAACCCTTGATGCCATAAAGCTCTCGTCATTTTC
>CANNJI010000168.1 GCA_947504875.1 Legionellaceae bacterium | reverse complement strand
CTTGAGGTACGCGCCGTTCGGAAATGTCTAAATGTGCCATTACTTTGATTCGTGCTGTAATACGAGCTGACAGGGTAGGCGGAGGGGATGCAATGGCTACGAGTAAGCCGTCTTGGCGATATCGAATTCGATATTCGTGCTCATAGGGTTCAAAGTGAATGTCTGAAGCACCTTGCTCAATGGCATCAAATATTAAGCGGTTAATAAATTTAACTACGGGTTCATCGTTATAGGAGTGATCAGTGGTATCAGTATCATCATTAATTGATTCGCTAACGGTGTCAGCTAGTCCCTTCTTTTCATTTTGATGCAGTAACTGATTAATTAACCCGGTTAGTTTATTTGTTTCGACTACCAGAGGTGAAACGTGCAGCCCAGTATGAAATTGAATCTCTTTGATGGCATCGTGTTGGCTTGGATCCTCGGTTGCTACATATAATAGATTGTTTTTTGTAAATAAAGGCACGATACGGTGACGTTGAATCAGATGTTCATTAATTAATGCAGTAGGGATGGATGTGATATCAAAACCATCCAGGTCGAAAATGGGCACGTCAAAATAGCGTGCAATGGATGATGCGATTACCGTTGAACAGATAATATTGTGATTAACCAGATATGCCAACAGACTAAGTTTGCTATTTAAAGCAGCCTGCTGAAAAAAAACAGCCTTTTTTGTATCCAAAAGATTGATTTGCACCAAAAGCTGGGCAATACCCTGCAAGTGAGTAAGTTTCATAGCGTCCATGATGAGTTGTAAATGCTGGCTCATTGTAAACGGAAACTTGTACAATCACCAACAGTTTATCTGGGTTGTCTCAATCAATTACACCGCGTCAGCATTTTACTGCCAAAGCAGTAGAACGGGTCGATTATCATGCAGCTATCGCCTCAAAAAAGAAAAAATCAAACATTTTACTGCTAAGACAGTGATTTCCATGGTTTTTACTTTGAAAAACACTATCCAATCTATCTATTCCTACTTATTACTGCTATAACAGTAATTAAGGCGTTAAATATAAGGGTATGAAGCATGACTTCTGAAGAAATAGCCAAGATGGTGGTTTACTATCGCAAAAAAAGCGGGCTATCGCAGCAAGAATTAGCTCAGCTGGCCGGTGTTGGTAAAACCGCTGTATTTGATATTGAAAAAGCGAAGCAAACAATTCAGTTGAATACATTGCTAAATGTTCTGGATACCTTGAATATTCAAATGAAACTGGAACCCCCGTTCCCACAAATGCCGGACGGTGAATGATGAGAAAAGCACGCATATATGTTCATGGCATTGAGGCTGGAATATTAGCGGAGGGTGATATGCAATATCATGTCACTTACACCGATCATTATGCTGGCGCACCGATTTCACTGACGATGCCGGTCACTAAAAAAAAATATGAATTCAATACATTTCCCCCTTTTTTTGAAGGCCTGTTACCGGAAGGCATTTTGCTTGAAGCCTTGGTGCGCAAATACAAGCTGGATAAAAATGATTTATTCGGACAGTTATTGCATGTTGGACATGATGTTGTCGGTGCAGTTAGTATTGAGGAGCTGAAATGAAGCGCTGCCCAATCACCTATGAAGACATAGATACCAGCAAAGAAATGTATTCTCAGCGCGGATTACGCATGCTTTCGCCTCGATTGGATCATCTCAATCCATTAGTATTCAGTGCTGCTGAACAGCGAATGGAGGCAATCGCACGCGCGGGGAACATGTCGATTCAAGGTGTTCAAACAAAACTAAGCGCTGTATTAAATATCAAAGATCAGTGTTTTGAGATCATCGATCAATACGGCCAATACATTTTAAAGCCGCAAAGTGAGTATTACCCGGAGCTTCCGGAAAACGAGGCGGTAACCATGTCATTGGCCGCTACAATTGATATTGAAGTTCCTGTGCATGGATTGGTTTACTCTAAAGATAACAGCATGACTTATTTTATTAAGCGATTTGATCGAACGAACCATAAAAAAAAATGTTCAGTAGAAGATTTTGCTCAATTGTCGCAGTTAGGTCGTGACACAAAATACAGCAGCTCGATGGAAAAAGTAGCGGAACTGGTTGCAAATTCAGGGTTTTGCAGTTTTCCAAAAATTGAGTCCGCTAAGTTGTTTAAATTGACGCTGTTTAATTTCCTGGTGGGAAATGAAGACATGCACCTGAAAAATTTCTCGCTTATTACTCGAAAGCAACAAATTGGATTATCTCCTGCATACGATTTGCTAAATACAACCATCGCCCAAAAAAATACAAAAGAAGAGCTGGCATTGCCGTTAAATGGCAAGAAAAATAATTTGAAGCGACGCGATTTTATTGAGCATTTTGCTATTGAACGGTTGCAATTAAATACGACGACAATAACCAATGTGTTTGATCAGACATACAGAGCTCTGCCAACTTGGAATAGCTTGATCAATCGTAGCTTTTTATCGGATGCAATGAAAAACAAGTACCTGGCGTTATTGGATGAGCGATGCAATCGAATTTGGGGGTGACGCCCTGACCTAAAAATCATTCGGGAGCCCTGTAAGCGCTACAGGTTTTATGCGGTGAATTAACCGTGTATGATAGAAGTCTAATTAAATCTGAGATATTCACCTTGATTCTGGATGAGCAAGCTGCTAAATACCGTGCGCTGAATAACTGGTTTAAAACGCCGCAGGGTTCCCGCGTGGCACAAGCGTTTGCTTCGGAATTAAAGGCGCCCAGCGCCTTATTTAGTGGGGAATCTTTGTTACAGTTAGGCAGCTGTGCCGAAAATTTGTGGTTACCTGATCTACGTTTTCGGTATAAATGGATGATAAGCCCATGTGAAGAATCGTCAAGATCAGCGCTCGTTTCATCGCTAACATCATTACCCCTCGACCGAGATAGTGTGGATTGCGTTATTGCGCCGCTGACGTTAGAGGCGTTTGATCATGATAAAAACCCCCTTGATGAAATTGATCGTGTTTTAAAACCAATGGGTTATGTGGTTTTTTTTGGTGTTAACCCTTGGAGTTTTTGGGGGGCAGGGGTCCGTTGGGGAGGGGTACATTGCTTTGGGTCTGCCAAAGGTACACTAACGTCATCACTATCTCTAAAAAATGCCTTAATATCTCGCGGCTATTCTCAATGTATGTTGAGCAGCTTTTATTATATTCCTCCAGTAGCTAACAAAGCGTTAATACATCATATGGAATTTTTTAATGAGATGGGAAAAATGATTTGGCCTTTTCCTGCAGGTTTTTATTGTTTTATTGCCCAGAAGTATCAGCCTGCCAGTCCCTCATTATTATTCAATAAATATGACGATGAGCTGTTAGATCTAGCGCGATGATGATATTTTCATGACATGAGAGCCAAATTTTCTGTATAATATTCAAATTTAAAACTTAGGAAGCCAAATGACAATACCAAGCAAAATCCAAGACGTTTATAAAAAGTCCACTCGACTCTTTACCACAGAAGAAGTGGAAGCGGCACTGGATAGAATGGCTATTGATATTCATCAAACCTTGCATGACCAAAATCCAGTTTTGTTGTGCGTGATGATTGGTGGACTGGTTCCCATGGGTAATCTATTGCCACGTTTAGACTTTCCATTGGAGCTTGATTATGTTCATGCCACACGTTACCGAGGAGAAATTACGGGTGGTGAATTGCATTGGAAAGTAAGACCTAGCGTTAATTTGGCTAACCGTACAGTGTTAATCGTGGATGACATTTTAGATGGCGGCATTACTTTGGCGGCTATCGTTGAAGAAGTAAAAAGCATGGGGGCCACGACGGTTCTGACCGCTGTATTGGTTGATAAGTATCAAAAACGTGTTGAAAATGGTCTAAAGAACGCTGATTTCGTTGGATTGCAAATTGAAGATCATTATATCTTCGGTTATGGTATGGATTACAACGAGTATTTACGTAATGCACCTGGAATATTTGTTGTGGCGCCTGAGCACGGGTGATTCACTGCTCTCAAACTGCCATCCCCGCCTTCGCGGGGGTGGCAAATCCGGTGCCTAGCCAAGTCGGTTATGCCGTTTTTCTTTTTACAGGGAATTGGCTTAATGCCACTTCAATTTCCTTATATAGCTCTGGTAACCAGCGTGGTTGAGCAAACTTATTGGTCGCCGGTTTAGCATTACGCAGATCATTAGGCGCAATGATCATTTGAATATGACCTAACCCAACGCGGCGTGCCAGTAGAAATAATTGATCGATCCCTTTATCTCCAACCGCAAGACAGCCCACTGATAATGAT
>CANNJI010000167.1 GCA_947504875.1 Legionellaceae bacterium | reverse complement strand
TCAATTTGTTGTTTAATCTGCAATGGTTGTTTGCGATTTTTCTCAATGTAACCAGAGTACCAAGCCAGCACCAATGTTTTGACGGTATTGTTTTGCTTCAGTTTTTGTTGCTGTCCATGCTCAATAGGATTTATATCTTGCTCTTTCAGTTTCAATGCGTGTGCATGAAGCTCTCGCGCATGTTTTAAACTTATTCCAGGGTATTTGCCCAAGGTCATCTTGGAGCGTTTACCATTTAAGGTAAAGCGATAGACCCACGACTTATTACCACTGGGCATAACACGCACGCAAAGCCCCGAGGATTCCGTTTTTTCAAACCAGTTGGCCTCAGACTGCAAGTTTCTAATGTAATTATCCGTAAACTTTATCATAGGTACCTTTCTTGATTTTGGTACCAGTTTTGGTACCTGACATCGTGTGCTGGGTTAATATTAAATGATAGTCTTTGGAGGGTGAATTAGTCAATACTCCTTTGTTTACAAGGATCTTGTGTTCTGATAGTATTTCATTGATATGCTTTTATATCGCAAAGAGACAGCATGGGGTGCTAGTGGTCTAAGGTTCAAATCCTTCCGTCCCGACCATATACAGCAAGGGTTTTAAAGTTTTATATTTACAAAAAATTATTCTTGGCTACACTTTTTAAATTGTTAGGCTCTTGTTGAGCCTTAAAAAGAAGAACCATTCGAGTTCTCTTCGCCTCCAACAATTCTGGACAGTATTGCCGACATCACAGATTCAGCTTTTGATTTATATCATTATCAGGCAGGAAAAAAAACGTAAAGTACAAGTTATAGGCGAAGATTAGGTGGCGGGTGCGGCACCCAGGAGCAAGATGTTCATTTAAGAATAAGAACGCACAGCTATTAACAAAATGAAAAAGCCGATTCAATCAATTCATCTACGAATGTGTATATGTGTTAATTGAATTTTCTAATGTTTAATGTTTTGATCGAGCCACTCATAGATGGTGCTAGTACGCCAAGCTAAAGTTTTCTCGTTGAGTTTCACTGGTTTCGGAAATTTACCGTCCATCCGCCAACGCCTGAGCGTTAATCGATTTTGACCAACCATTTTTCCAGATCAGTGATAAAAAGTACCAGCTGTGTTATTTCGTTGATTTTTAGATTGTTCATGACCACGTTTCCTTATGATTAAGTTGAAAACCGTTAATCGGCCGCGGTCCATCGCAACTCATATTTAACTCTTCGTAAGAATGTCGAATAAAATGTGCGCAGTCAAGTATTTTTGCGGGCATTTTTAAAAAATTATCCTGAATACAAAATAATTCATTTATATCAGGTTTGTTTGGCCAATATCCGCAAAATAGTATCCAGAACCATATCCAGTTGTTTGCTCACATCTTCTGCCAAAAACCTTATTACTTTGTAACCGTTTTCCTGTAGCAATAGATCTTTGCGTCTATCATTACGATAAGCGTCCTTTGATGCAAGATGTTGCATGCCATCAATCTCAACAACAACCCGCTTATCCTGGCATAATAAATCGACTTCCATGCGTCCTAATCCATTAAACGGGATGGATAATTCATGATTTAACTGAAAACGACCACGGGTTTCAGACAAGCTTTCCAGTCGATAGAAAAGAAATGCTTCAATCGTGCTTCGAGCCCGCTCAATACCTAACGTGTCAGAGCTATCCTGACGGGCGGCATCTGCGAATAATTGTGCAAGTGATACATCCAGACCATCACGAACCAATCGGCGTATAGAGCCAGCGTAGTCATTTTTCCAGCCAGGTTCTGCTGGTAGCGTCACATCTGACGGCCACCCCGGATAAGCACTTGCCGGCAATATCATTTTGTACCCGGCTGCTTCATAAGCTTTACAACGACGGTTAAACATACGTTCAAGCATTGGAACGGCAAGATCAGCGTAATCATACACTTGTACTTCTTTTTTTGAATCATGCAGTCTATGCAAGCGGCCAATATATTGTGTAATGGTGCCTTTCCATGAAATAGGTAGTGTCAAAAATAATGTGTCCAATCTCGCGTCATCAAACCCTTCCCCAATAAATTTACCCGTTGCAAGCAAGACTCTTTCTTCATCAAGCGGAATGGAATTGAGCTGACTCACTGCAAGTTTCATTTCTTTAGCATTCAGACCACCACGCAGCACAATAAGATGTTGAACTTTTGTTACGAGGCATTGATACAGCAGATCAAGATGTTCATTGCGCTCAGTTATGATCACAGGTGAGCGACCTCTTTTTAAGGCCTGGATAACGTCGTCACAAATCAATTTATTGCGGTCATCATCGTTGATAAGCTCACCATTCAAATCTTGAAACTGGATACGCAGATCGTCATTGATTTGTTTCAGTGGGCGAAAACTGGTGGGACGAACAATTACATAATGCTCGAATGGACGTGCTACAGCCTGTGCTTTTGCATTCACACGATATTGTATGGAACCGCAACGCATGGTGATAATGGGGTGTTGCCCATCTTTTCGCGCAATGGTTGCTGATAAACCCGTGATAAAACGTGCTTTAGCTTGTCGGATAACATCATCAAAACTACGGGACGGGATGTGGTGACATTCGTCAACAACAATATGCCCATATTGGTTTATCAGGGCTTCTACATTATTATTGCGTATCAGGGTTTGAACCAGTGCAATATCAATCAAACCCGTGATCTTTTTCCGTCCGCCACCAATGCGTCCCATCCTGTTAGTGGGAATCTCAAGAAATGTATGTAATCGTTCGATCCATTGATCCTGCAATTGCTTGGTGTGCACAATTATCAATGTATTCACTTGTCGTTTTGCTATTAACCATGCGGCAATGACCGTTTTTCCAAACGCGGTCGTTGCAGCCAAAACACCGGTTTCTGATTTCATCATGGCATCAACTGCACTTTGTTGCTCAGGCCTTAATTCACCACAAAACTGAACATCGATAGGTTGTCCATCAAACAGCTCATCCTGCAAAGTGGTTTTTATTTTTAAATTACGCATTAATGCGATTATCTCATCAAGACAACCTCGCGGCAGACCGACTTGATGGGAGTAATCACGGGCACAGCCAATGATGCGTGCTTTATCATATACAGGAAGTCGCATTGCCTGGGCTTTATAAAACTCAGGATTTTGAAAAGCCGCCAGGCGAATGAGTCTATTGAGTAGCATTGGGGGTAATTTTTCTTTTTCGATAAAAATTTCATTCCCAACAACCAGGGTTAGTTTTTTTGGCAGGTTTTCAATGTTTGACGGCAGCGGAAGTGGACGCCATGGCGTCGGATTCTCTTCCTCTGATACATCAAGACGCACGCCCACAACACGCCCTTTGGCTTCAGCCTCCATAACCAGACGTTCAATATCACCACGTGGAATTTTTTTAAGGTTAGAAAGGTAAGCCCATTGATCAGGAATGACTTGTAATTGATCGTCAACAAAAACACTGTTACCGTCTTTTCTCGATTTTTTCTGTAAAGGTAATGCAATCAAATTACCGAAACCGCCTCGTGGCAAAGTATCCTGATTCGGGAACAACCGGTCATAGGAATCCAAGCCCAGCTGCGGATTATGCTCCATGGTTTCAGTCAAAATATAAGCGCCCAGTCTTCGGGCTAAATTCGCCGGGATTGCCTCAGCAAAAAACAACCAAACATGCCCACCATTGCCTGACCGGGAACGTTCAAGAGCCGCGGGCAAACTCATCTGATGGCATGTTTTCATGAACGCTAATGCATCTGTTTCCCAGCTTGTCTTATCAAAATCAGCTGCAAGAAAAAAACACGTGTCATCAAGAAGCAGTGGATAGACACCCATGACGAAATCTTTGCCTTCCGCGTCTTGGCCTTGCAAATGCCAAATTACTACGTCATCAGAAACATGAATAAATTGTCGATTGGGGCAATCCAGACATTTGATTTTAGGTTTTGCACAAACATTTCGAACCCATTCATTGCGACATGCCGGGGCATAGCCTGATTTTTGTGTTTTTCGATTTAGAAATCGCCGCGGATAAACATCATCTCGGCCGCGAAACAAGGAGCGGAATAAGGCAATTTTTTCCGGGATTAATGAGTCTTTAGTGATCATTGGATTTTATTTCAAAACGTAATGCGGTGATCGCTGGCTGGGAGCAGCAGACATCATATTCATCATAAAAAAGTTTCCATAGCCGTGCGAGAAGGAGTGCTTATTTTAACTGATTTAAGTTACAACAACCAACCCCAAAACCAGCAGAGATATGTCTCCTCACTTTTTTCAAGTTGATTCAGGTTCATTTAATAACACCTCTCAAAACCCC
>CANNJI010000166.1 GCA_947504875.1 Legionellaceae bacterium | reverse complement strand
GCGATCACCTTCTTTTCTGGTCTCGCAGGCCTGATGTTGCACTTCTAGTGTTGTTTTCTCTTCTGCTGTTATATGGAGTCGTTTCATGCAACATAGGATGATCCCATTTTTTGTTCAATGCAAGCATTTTGAAAGATCATGGGTATATATAGGACGAGAGACTAGAAACATTTCAATTGATAATCATTGTCATTTGTAATATAGTTTCGAAATCTTATCTATCACTGGCGATTTCTCGTGTCTACCAAAAAAATTGCGTACTACGCTCTACTCACAACGCTCACCATCGGCGCAAGTCTAATTCTGGGATTACTTAGTTTTGGAGGATTTTTCGCCATTTATCCCTTTGCATCTTATGCTGGGATCTCTTTTGTGCTGTCTGTGGCCTATGAAGGAGAAATTTATTTTCAAAACATTAAAAACGCCCTCAAAAAGCTGTTAGAGCCTAATTTTGTTGACATGGAACTTGCGCGTTCAACGTTGCTTCTTGAGTTTAAAACGAAAAACCCGCAACACACGCTGTTAGCATATAAAGATTATATTCACGCCCTTAAATTATCTCACAGCCTAAGCTCAGCAAAGCAAAATACCGCTCTCGAGATCATAGAAGAAGAATTATACACTTTTGAAAAAAAATTCCTCAAGGGACTCCTTAATAACCCAACGTTTCAATCTAAACTCAAGCAACGTCGCTGGCAATTTAACCTCATCCTTCTCTTTAGCGCTTTAAGTGCTATTTTCATGAGTTTGGGGACGACTTACTTGCTGATAGAAACATTCAGTGTAATCCCTTTTTTGGCAACCATGCCTGTCGCACTTATTCCTGCACTTATCGCACCCATGGCGCTCATTGCTGGGATTGCTTATGGCTTATTAACGTTTAATGCTGTCACTGAGATGGTTAACAACAATACGTTTCAAAAATGGTTTTCGAAACTTTCGTTAGACATCAAAACCAACGGACTGACCAAGAAAAATATGTTCATGGCCTCGAGCGCAGTCATATTAAGCGTACTTGCGCTTGCGCTCACGGTTTGCACAGCAGGCACGTGGTGGACGATTGTAAAAAACACCCCCCCACTTTTTCGCTGGATGCGCTATATCCCGCAAATTGTGATGAGCGTCATTCATCCCATCATCATCAGCTCATCGTCATTAATCTTTATCCTTGAAAACACCAGCAACTCACTTGAAATGATTGATGAGATTGCTTCTTCAAATACCACCTTAAGGGATGTGTGGTCTGCATTCAAAAAAAATATACAACGGACCTATGCACGCGAAAATATGTGGCAATTCATGAATCCAGCGCGATTACTTTTGGTGCTGCTCGTTGAACCGTTACTGACCCTCTTATTTATAGGACATTTAATCAGTGTAGCACTGTGTACCAATCGTATGCCGGGTCTATCCGATTTTTACTCGGCGCTGATTGGTTTTATCAGTGAAGGATTTGAAGACTTGCATTATTTTACCAAGCCTAAAAACGACTGTAGCGAAGAAAAATTACTCCAAGAGCGGCTTGGCGGGGGTGGCGGACATAGCCATGAAGACGATTTTCCAAGGCGAGTGATCATGCTCATTGCCTCTCCACTCTACGCCGCAGCACACTATTGGGAACGGTCGTTTAAAAACCCAGAGAGTACTACACCTGAGATAACCTCACCCATCATGACACCCATTAAAACAGATATTCAACCTAAAAAAAGTTATCCTAAGCCTGGACATTCATTTTTTAAAGATGTGCCCTACTGCTTTGAAGTACTTCCTCAACAAGTTGCACGATCACAAGAAAGCCCAAAGTTATAGTGCAGGAAGGACTTTTTTTAGGATAAACCATGCAAAGCACACATGAAGAACATTTTATTCCGCCATCAATCAACGATATGATGCAGGAATTGTTAATAAAACAAACGACCATCTCAGCAGATGATACGTTACACGCGCTTAGAGGCATAGCTGCTTTAATTGCCGGCACCAAAACGAATCCGTCTTTTTTTCATGCAGAGTCTGCTATATCAGACTTGGTATACTTATTAAACCATGATACAAACATACAAATTAAGCGAAAAACATTACAGATCATCTTTCAACTGATCAACGGCAATTATAAAAATTTTAACGCTTTAATTAAAAACAATATTGCTTTACCAATCCTTTATAATGTATCAAATTACATGCCAAATACTATTATTCACGAAGCCGCCTATACTATTTTACGTTATTATTGGTTACAGGTTATACCAAAAAATCCTAAGGTATTATCATTTCGCAGTACAGAAACACAAACCGTGACAGTAGCTAAGCCATTTCATCTTGGTATACCGGTTAACTACATAAGACCAACTGAAGTCGTAACAAGAACAGATGCGCTCCTCGGAACAGGCAGCTTTGGCGCGGTGTACAAAGGAACGTATCGAAACCAATGTGTGGCAGTGAAAAAATATAACACCTTATCTCACCTATCAAGACATGCGTCTTTTTTTGAAGAGGTTTATCTTCATGGGCAATTAAATCATCCTCATCTTGTGTCTATGCTCGGTGTATGTGTCGAACCGAATCATTATTTTTTGGCGCTTGAATTAATGGAAAACGGTGATTTATACCGTTTACTGCGAAATCAAAAGCACTTGATGTTACAAGAAAAAATAAAAATTGCCATCAACATCATGGAAGGACTTGCATATTTACATGAACAAAAGGTTATTCATTGTGACCTTAAAAGCCCTAATATTCTTCTGAATCACGCCATGCAAGCAAAAATATCAGATTTCGGTGCATCGCTTGTCATGCCCGAAAGCAATGTTTTATTAAGGATATATATTGGTACTATACAATGGCGAGCGCCTGAACTGTTTGACGAAAAGACCCCCCCTTCATTTTCGTCTGATATCTATTCCGCAGGCGTTATTCTTTGGGAATTAATGACGCAGCAAAAACCTCATCAACATTTAGAAACAGAAGAAAAAGTTAAGGATTTTGTCTGTAGCGGTCAAAGAGAGAAAATTACATCCAATACACCTAAAAAATACGCTGAACTAATTCATCAATGCTGGGACCAAAATCCTGAAAATCGTCCTAGAAATCCTCTTGCGGCAAAAGTCGTACTGAATGAATGTCTGGATAAAATAGAACGAAAAGCTACCAAACGAAAACTTGGCTCAGATGAAGCCCTTTCAAGTTCAAAGCATCATTGTTTTTTTCAAGAAGCACAGTCGCCTAGTTTTTCACTAGGCCAATTAGACACTTTCCCCATCGATAATCTCATCGGAGAACCCAACGGGGTTTCGTTAAATGGTTAATGAACACAAAACTGCATTGCCATAGTTATTACCTGTATTCAATGTATTCAGCAGTTGGTTTGTATTTTTAACAAAATTACCTTGCCCTAAATAAAAGAATCGGTACCCGCACTCGAGTGGCGCCTTTGCAAAAACATGATTAAATTTAAAGCCAACACCCGCCATTGCAGCAAACGTTGTTGTGGTATGTCCAGAGAAAGGATGATCCGGCAAGGTAATGCCGTCCAATGAATTCTCATGAAAATTTCCTGTTTTAACAAAATTCGGCCCAATTCCCGCATCGATTGTCAGTGCATGATCAGGTGAATGTAAATCGACGGTAGCCTTCGCCGCGGCAAATACAGGGAGATGCGTTACATTATAAGCGTACGATAAATTAGTAAATAATTGTTCCTGTATAACCTGACCTTTAACACGTGTTGGACCAAGGTAAAACGCATTCACCCCATAAGCCATTTTAAAGGAGTCATAGTATTGACCATCAAGGTAATATCCTAGCCCAACCAAACCATTGCTTGAATGCGGATTGGTTACGGTAAAACGATCACCAATGAGTCCCTCAATATTAATATTTTGAGAGCCACCTTGCTGAGTCCAATATCC
The DNA here is from genome assembly GCA_947504875.1 of Legionellaceae bacterium. GTDB lineage: Bacteria > Pseudomonadota > Gammaproteobacteria > Legionellales > Legionellaceae > CANNJI01. The sequence goes on along the minus strand of CANNJI010000166.1, from coordinate 440 downwards.
TCCCAATTGAGCAACCTTGTGCCCCTGCCATAAATCATGAGAGAAAAATTGCTTGCTATCGAACGAAAAGGCTTGTGTTGTGGCCATCAATAATGTGGCAATCATGAGTTTTTTCATTGAAAAAGCATCCCTGTTATTTTTTTTATATTAACCCTATCAGGGTTATCAATTTTTTCAACTGTGGTGGTTGTTCTCTAGCTATTCCCGTATGAAAAATAAGTCAAAGAAAATTTAATTGACTATACTTTAATTAAGCTTAATTCGATGAGTTATGTTATGAAACCTTATCATAGAGATTGAGTCCATATACTGCTGTAAAGTTTTTTAATCGGGTTAAGTTTGAAAATAGAACAGCTGTATAAAAAGGTTGTTTACTCGGTTATAAAAGGCTCTTGCAAGGGCCATCCACATTATCCAAACTATTGGTGTCTAATCAAAAT
>CANNJI010000165.1 GCA_947504875.1 Legionellaceae bacterium | reverse complement strand
TTTGGTTAAAAGTAAATGTTTAGCAGGAGTGAACAAATTTGTTTTTTGTACTCATGAGCAATAAGATTGAAGGTGCCAGTGTTTTGAGCAAGGAATATAGGTAATAAAATCAACTAATTTGGGGTTTGTCAATAAATTGAACTTAATGTCTTAATTTTTCCATAATATTTTATTGGTAAAATATTAACAAATTTGGTTTTATTGGGATTATTAATATGGCTAAAATAAAAGTGCATGTTTTAAATTTTCATAGCATTTTCTCTCATATTGAAATTGTACTCGAAAATACATCTATCCCCCTGTGTCAGGAAAGTTGTCGCTTCTGAGTTAAATTAATTCTAAGCGGGGTGGTTGGAGTTCCTGATGAGACAAGTCACAAAATATACAGATGCAATCAAAGCAAGCGTTTTATCTAAAGCATTAGCACCTAATGCACCAAGTGTAATAGAATTGGCCAAAGAATTTAATATCCCTTCGCCTACTGTTTACTCATGGATGCATGATATGAAAAAGAAAACTAATAATAAAGAGCGGATTCAAAAGCGGCCAAAAGATCAGTCACCGTCATCTAAATTACAAGCTGTTATGGATACAGCGGGCAAGACAGAGCAAGAACAAAGTGCCTACTGTAGAACACAAGGAATTTATTATGATCAAATAGAGGCGTGGAAACAGCAGATTTTAGAGAGTCTTGGTGCAACTGCGACACGTGCTACGGATAAAGGCTCTAACAGCAAAGAAGATAAAGCAGCGAGTCAGAAAATACAAGATGAAATGAAGCAATTAAAGAGTGACTTAAACCGTAAAGATAAGGCATTGGCGGAGTTAACAGCTTTGCTTGTTCTCAAAAAAAAAGCCGACTTACTTTGGGGGGACAGCGAGGACGATTAATCAGCGAACAAGATAAACTTACCGCTATTAGCTTGATACAAGAAGCCTGTTCTGCTGGGAGCAGGCTTCATCCGGCTTGCGAGCTGCTCGAGTTCAATACCCGTACATATCAACGATGGAATAAAGAATGTAGCGTTAAAGATAAACGCCGTGGGCCACTCACTGCGCCACGAAATAAGCTCAGTGATGCTGAATGTGAACAGATCCTTACGCTTGTTAACTCACCTGAATATTGCAATCAGCCGCCGAGTCAAATTGTACCCAATCTGGCAGATAAAGGTGTCTATATTGGTTCAGAATCAACGATATATCGGGTACTTCATGCACATAAGATGGCGCAGCATCGGAGTGCTGCCCGCCCTAGAACACACCGAAAGCCAGATGAGCTCACCGCCACTAAACCTAACCAGCTGTGGTCGTGGGATATAACCTATTTAACCAGCGACATACGCGGTAAATATTTCTATCTCTATCTCTTCTTAGATGTTTTCAGTCGAAAAATTGTTGGTTTCGATGTGTTTGATGAGCAGTCAGCCGAGCATGCATCAGAGGTCGTTTCTTTGGCGTATAAGACAGAGTGTGTATTCCGGCCGCATTCGAACGCCAAATCCGGAAACATTCGAACACCAAATCTGGTTGTAATCGAACACTGAATCCAGAAACATCCGAACGCTGAATCCTTGGTATTCGAACGCCGAATCCGGTGCATTCGAACACCTTAATCAAGAAGTCAAGTCAACGCCACAAAGTTCATATTTAGTACAATATCTTCTTGATAAATTGTTCAAGAGGATGTAACGATGAGGCGACTATCCATGATAAAAATTAGTGAAATATTACGATTACGCTTTGAACTTCAATTGAGTTATAGAAAAATTGGAAGGAGTCAAAATGTTAGTCTGTCAACTGTAATGGACTATCTATACCGTGCTGAAGCAGTAGGCATTGTCTGGCCACTACCGCGGGAGATGTCAGAAGAGGAATTGCACAATAAATTATTTTCTGCTGGCAAAGAAATCAAAACGCCAAAGCCATTGCCAGATTGGGAAATAGTGTGTCGAGAATTGCGTAAAAAGGGCATGACGTTAAAACTCTTGTGGCGTGAATACAGAGATGTTCATGAAAACGGCCTTTCGTATTCGCAATTTTGTGACAGATATAGCACCTATATCAAGAAAATGAATCCGGTGATGAGACAGGTTCACAAAGCTGGAGAAAAAACTTTTGTTGATTATGCTGGACTTACTGTCCCTTGGATTGACCCGATAACGGGAAGTATCCATGAGTCACAAATTTTTGTAGGGGCATTGGGAGCTTCTCAGTATATTTTTGCTGAAGCAACAGAGTCACAACAACTGTCAAACTGGATTCAATCACATGTCAGGATGTGGGAATTCTTTGGTGGAGTCAGTGAAGTTGTCGTACCCGATAATCTCAAATCCGGAGTAACGCAGGCGCACCGCTATGATCCTGATATCAACGCCAATTACCAGTTGTTCAGTGAGCATTATGGTTTTGCTATTGTGCCTGCACGTGCTGCAGAACCCAAAGATAAAGCCAAGGTTGAAAATGCCGTAGGTTGTGTTACACGGCTTATTTTAATGCCGATGCGGCATATCACCTTCACCAGTATTGCTGAAATCAATGCGGCTATCAAACCTCGTCTTGCGGCCCTGAATGCACAGTCCTTTCAAAAGATGAAAACTTCACGCAAAGAGCTCTTTGAAACGATGGACAAACCTGCATTGAGATCATTACCCCCTGATAAATATGATTACTCTGATTGGGTACGTGCAAAAGTAAACGTTGATTACCATTTTGTATTTGATGATCATTTCTATAGTGTTCATTACCAACATATTCATAAAGAGATCCAAATTCGCGTTACTGACAAAACGGTGGAGTGTTTTTACCAGGGTAAGCGTTTGTGCGCGCACATACGAAGCTATGTAAAATATAAACACACAACGCTTGGTGAGCATATGCCGCCCAAGCATTCAGCTCACGCCGAATGGACTCCGGAGCGCATTCAGCGATGGGCAAAAAAGATTGGCGGACATACGGAACAATTTCTTGGGCATATGATGCAATCACGTGCCTTTCCACAGCAAGCGTTCCGTGCATGTCTTGGTGTTATAAGACTGGGTGCTCGCTATGGCGAACAGCGGCTTGAAAAAGCTTGTCAAATTGGCTTGAAACATCAATTTACGCGATACAAAGACATCGAAAATCTGTTAAAGAACAAGCAAGATTGTGAGTTGCATCTGCAATCAGATGGCCCAAAAACCCCTCTTATCTCTCATGCCAATATTCGTGGGGCGGACTATTATAAATAACTTAACTAACCAAAGGAGACAATTATGTTGAATAATGTAACAGTAGATAAATTACGCACTTTGAAATTGACTGGTATGGCCGACGAGTTCAGTGAACAACTCAAAAAACCCATGCCAAATCTAGACTTTGAGGAGCGATTGGGACTGTTGATTGAACGTGAGTGGTACCTGCGTGAAAATCGTCGACTTTCGCGTAGATTACGTAGTGCCGACTTCAAACAACAAGCTTGTATTGAGGACATCAATTATCAACATTCGCGGAAGTTGAATAAAGAAGTAACCAAAGATCTTATTCGCTGCCAGTGGATCCGAAATCATTTAAACTTGTTGATTACAGGACCGACTGGATGCGGTAAAACATGGCTTGCCTGTGCGTTTTCTCACCGCGCCTGCCTTCTCGGTTTAACGGCCAAATATTATCGATTACCCCGTCTTTGGAACAAATTAAAAATCGCCAAAATCGATGGAACCTATTCTAAACTATTATCCGAGATGGCAAAAATAGATGTTATTATCTTGGATGATTGGGGAATCGCCTCCCCAGATGAAGAACAACGGCGCGATTTACTGGAAATACTGGATGATCGTTATCAAAAAAAATCTACGGTTATCACCAGTCAACTACCCATCTCCCATTGGCATGAACATTTAAATGATGCCACCATTGCCGATGCCATTCTCGATAGACTGATTCATAACGCCATCAAAATGGAACTGGACGGACCCTCGCTCAGAGAAACCCAGTCCGTATTACTCAATAATCTAGAAAAGGAACACCAACATGACTGACTTGTTTTTTATGTTTAATAAGCTCATGCGTTTTACGCACTTCGCACAAAAACCATGCTGTAAAAACTCTTTACAGACACATTAGCTTAGCAGATAATTTGATCCGTTGATTTGACTGTTCGAATGTTACCGGATTCAGTGTTCGAATTAAACCAGATTTATCGTTCGAATCCTCCCGGATTCAGTGTTCGAATCGACCGGAATACGCACCAAGGCCCAACCTACATTTATAGTGAAAATCAGCGACCCACTTTAAACAATGGCTCCATTGATATAATTAATTGTTGTCCTAGAACGTTCGCTACTTTTTCTAATTGCCGAAGGCTAGGCCGTGATTGTAAGTAATTTTGATGTAGGTTGGGCCTTGGC
>CANNJI010000164.1 GCA_947504875.1 Legionellaceae bacterium | reverse complement strand
TTACTCAAAACATCTACCAATTGATTCGTATTCAATTTAATATCGTAGTCAGCCATCTCATTCCCTTACATTTTGATTAGACACCAATAGTTTGGATAATGTGGATGGCCCTTGCAAGAGCCTTTTATAACCGAGTAAACAACCTTTTCATACAGCTGTTCTATTTTCAAACTTAACCCGATTAAAAAACTTTACAGCAGTATATGGACTCAATCTTCAAACCTATCCATTGAATGGAGATACTTCGATAGGCCAACGTATACAAGCTTATGACTATACACTTCAATTGTTTAAACGCCACCCATGGTTAGGAAACGGAACGGGTAGTTATCCTCATTTGATGAATAAAGAAAATCCTATATCAGGTCACCAAGCAATTGAACCTCACAATGAATACTGTTTAATTGCCTCAGAATTCGGAATGGTGGGCTTGACCTTGCTCTTCATTTTTTTCAGTACGCTATTATGGACAAGCTATCGATTACAAAAAATGCGCTCCATCGCCATAGCAATAATGCTTAGTTTCATGATAGGAAATTTATCTGAATCACTACTATACTTCCCGAGCACAGGTTATTTTTTTATGTGCATGATGGCGCTTTGTTTGGGTGAAATTATTCAGTAAAATATAATATAGGAGAATAAAAAATGAAAAAATATATACTGCCCCTGATTACAACACTATTCTGTAGTTATCTAGCCATTACAACCTTATGGGCCGAAACTTCAATAGATGTCACGCATACTACTTGTTTCCCTGGTGGTCAGTCAATTCAGCATGAAGGTTGCACCACAATTGACCATGGATCTACACCTGAACATACTGGTTGTACTTCTATAGATGGTCACTCGGGTCTTAGATCGGGGTGTTAAATGCAAATGAGGTGCCTCGTAACTAAAGTTTAAAAATCTAGTTTCGTATCTACGCGCCGTGGCTTAACCACGGCATTAAATGACTTACCCATTTAAAAGCCGTTTAAAGAATTTTTTCAATAAGGAGATATGGACCAAGCAACAATTCTGAAGACTTGCAGGCTATCTTTTAATTCAATATAGTAAGTTTTAAATGCGACTAATAGTGCCTTCCATATGACTTGATGACCGATTAAGCGCGCTCAACTCGCTACGCTCAGACAGAGCGCGCTTACCTGTTCATCAAGTCATATGGAAGGCACTATAATTATCGAGGTTAAGATGCACAGTTTAAATGATTTACTTCGGGCCTTAATCACCGTGATTATTCGCTACCATCAATCACAAGACCCGATGTCTGCGAAAGCCCTGTGTGAGCCTTCTCTGGATTTTATTTATGGTCAGAAGGATGGAGAAGTGCCCGCGCCTATTGGCTCCGGTTGGACAGAAATACCGCTCGGTGACCATGAACAAAAATCAACAACACAAGACAGAGACCGCCAAGAAAAAGAATGGATTGACCAACTGCTGTTAGAGTCCACCGCTGAATTTAAAGAGACCCTCTCTAACATGATTCAGGGGTCAACCCAACACATCGCAACCCGCCGTTCGTTACTTGATTATTTACTTCATGTTATTTTAACACTTCGACAACATGAAACCTCATCATCGCTCGCAGAAGAAGCCAACGCACGGTTAGTCCACAGCACCCTGGTTGATTTTCTTAAACAATTACAACTGCTTTACCGAATGAATCCATACCAATCGTTACTTGTTACGTTTGAAGAAAATTCAGTCCAAATTTTTGGACTCGGTGGTTTTTTAACCCAAACAAAGTCTAAAATTGCTCGAAATATTGATGAGCTCGTAATGACTCCTCTGAACATTAAACAAACAACCGAAGAATCTACAATTCATCTACACATCGAGTGCTTTATTCTACGGAAAAAAGTGGATCTTCTTTCAAGTGCTGTCAGTCAAAAAACAGCATCAACCCATGAAAAACAAGAGGCCTCGATTATATCTTCTGATATCGATACCAATACCTTCCAAATGGCAGAGCAACTCGCTTTACAGGCAAAAGAAATTGAACGATTAAATGGATTATTGCGACAGGCTACAACAGCCCCGCGTCCAAGCTTCGCTGGCCCTTTTAGATTATTCAGCAGTGGAATGCATCTTGGGATAACTCAAGCAATAAATCGGGGTGAACAAGGCGATGAGTTTAAAAAATCATAAAGCGGAATTGGGCTCAAATTAAGATTGACATTGACATTATATATCCACAAATCATAATATTGCGTCACATTCACAAATACAAAAGTATATCCATGCAGCCTTACAAAAAAAGAACGCACCGCTCCCCGTCCACACTATTCGCCCCACATTCTTTAGCATTCTGTACGAACCAAATGATTCAATTGATTGCTGATTTTTGTGAAAACAACTCTCCATACACCATGCCTCAGGATGAAATATCCCCTCCATTTAACATTGATAACAAAACAATAGAACCGCTCATTAACGCACTAGAAAAAATCGGAACGGGATTAGCTTTTTTTGCTTGTGGACAATTGCTCTCTGGTGCCATAAAAACAAATGCTGCAGAAGATATCTCCGATACTGCAAAAGAAATCCGGCTGCATGCTGCCATTTCTTTTTATATTAAAGCATCCTGTGAGAAACCCCTTAAACACATGATTGATTTTATTTTTTTAGATCTACGCACAAGGGACAGTACCCCACTGTCTGTAAAGGCTCGCCTCAATACATTTGATCTGACATCAGTGATAACAGAAAAAAATCTTGCAATGGATTTAGTGTTGCGATAAAATTCGCGACGGAGAGATGGCAGAGTGGTCGATTGCGGCGGTCTTGAAAACCGTTGAAGGGAAACCTTCCCAGGGTTCGAATCCCTGTCTCTCCGCCACACATCCAGTAAGAAAAAATAATGCTTAATGAAACAAACTACCTCGTCATTAAACAGGCCATATCCCCAGAGCTTTGTGAGTTAATTTCTCGTTATGCACAACTGAAAGCATCAACACATCCCAATATCAAAAAAGACAAAGTAAAAAACACACACCGTGAGTATGGTGACCCCCTCATGGAAACATTGCTTGAACAACTCACCCCTGCCATTGAAGAAGCAACGCAGCTCGCGCTGTGGCCAACACTCTCTTTTTACTATGCCTATAAAAACGGCAGCCAATTAGAAAAACACACCGACCGAAGCTCCTGCCAAATTGTTGCGGGTTTATGCATTGGCGCAGACGAAAACTATAAAAAATCTAATGGAACCTGGCCCCTCATCCTGAAGCTGAACGAAACCCCTGAACCCATTGCACTCGACTTTGGAGATATTCTTATTTTTAGGGGGTACGACATAGAGCATTGGCGTGAGGCGTTCACCGGAGCATGGTTTATTTCTGCAATTTTTGGCTTTGTTGAAAAAAACGGCCCCTTCGCATTTCAAAAATTTGACCAACGCCGCGCACTCGGAATGCCCCATGTTGGAATGATACGTTGGTTTTATGGCTACTTGAGAAATAAATTAAGATTCAATTGCGTTGCACGGTAACGGATCTAAATTTGCCCAACGACTACCGGAACCATCGTAGCCATTCAAAGTTATTTTCACACGCACAGGGTCATCCATTAACGCTCTGCCCCCAAAACTCGATATTTAAAGATTTTTTTTGATGCATTTTAAATGACAGGCCCCTCCGACGCATCTAAAACATCATAAATTTTGCTTCGAAAAGTATTATCGGTAGTTGGCTTTTGATTCAATGCTTTAGATAGGTCGCTCTCGCTATCGTGAAGGGCCGCGTGTAAATCGTCTTTCGTTCGGAGCGGTAAGCACGCTAGCGCACTTGTAATGGCCACGAGTTTATCACCAGCACCATACCAGACTGGCCAGGTGCTTGTTGTAGCTTTGACCAAACAGTTCAGCTCTTCATTCATGCTTATACCGAGCGCCCCGAGCGTGGCTAACTGTACCTTGAGCGCCTCAATATCTGAAACAGGCGCTGTTGTTGCACTTATGGGTTGCGGCCCATCAATCGCCGCGTCTGTTATATTGGGCAGTAAATCACCAAAACTTGTTTCTCCTGCAAACCGCGCAACATGGGCTGGGTAAATGGGGGTGATTAAGAAACTATCGTTTACGTACTTGATGAATTTTGGATAATCAGTGAATTCTGTTTTGTATTCCCGTGCAAGATGAGCTAAAAAGGCCGCTTGTTTTTCGGGGGGAACATTTAAGGCGTCCCAGTCGCTTGTGCAGAGCCCTGTTTCGCAGAATGCAGCCCATGCCTTTCCCAAGTCACCAGAGCCCAGCGCCTTAATCAATTCCTTGAAATGCTCACGCATAAATTCGCGCAGTTCTTGTTTAACCCCATTGAGCGTTAAAAAGGTTAATAAGGGGTGCCCCATCACGGATTGAAACAAACGTCGATTCACGCCTGAAAAACAACTGGGTTTATCCCCTTGTAAGTTA
>CANNJI010000163.1 GCA_947504875.1 Legionellaceae bacterium | reverse complement strand
CAAACGGCTTTCATTAGTCCCTTAATTTTAGATTAGTTTATCGAATTGTTCTTTATTTGGGCTTTTCTAAAATCTTTCAGGTGAAATGAGATTTAGGGTTTAGTATTAGCCTGCGCCATTTATTAGCGGGTTATTATCCCTGTCTACACCTGAAGCGGGTACGGTTATACCTGAATTAGCCGCTCTGAATTTGCTACAATATCGCCAGATTATTTCAGGTATGAATCGAATCATTTATGAAATTCAAAGAAATACAGTATACATACATATTATCTGTGATGTTCGATGCGACCTCACACAAAGCCTAGTTAAACGCGCTTTGCTCATATGATGATTAATTAAAAAAAATCAGTCTATTCAACTCACTTATCATGTACAACGGACAATTAAGAATTTTATCATCCCGTTTTAAATTAAACGGCGAGGTTCTTATGGCAACATTCGGGTGATATTTTTCAATATAAACTTGTAGACTTTTCTTTTTTGAAGAAACGCCCGACTTGACTTCCAAAGGATATATTGTATCTTCATATTGCAATATAAAATCTAACTCAGCAGCCCCAGAACTGGTCCAATAATATAAACCAAATTTAAGACGCGCCAATTCTTGGGCCACATAATTTTCAGTCATAGCCCCCTTAAATTCCTGAAAAATTTCATCCCCGTGAATTATCGATTTTGCTGAAATTCCAGCCATGGCGCCAAGCAATCCAACATCTGTAAGATAAATTTTAAAAATATCATAATGAACATAAGCGCTTAAAGGCAATTTGGCTGCGGAAAGATTATAAACTTTATGAATGAGTCCAGCCTCAACAAGCCATTGAATGGCAAGCTCAAATTCTTGTGCGCGCGCACCCTTTCTAATTGCAGAGTAAACAAATTTTTTATTTTCTTTAGCTAGCTGAGATGGAATTGCGTCCCAAACTTGATTGATTTTCATGATAATGCTATGAGGCGCGTGCTTTGAAAAATCCAACCGATAAGCTTCTAATATATTGGTCTGCTCACGCCGAACACGTTTGAAATCTCTATTTTCTCTATACTCTCTGACAACTGCCGGCATACCGCCAATGAACATATAGTCTTTAAAAAGACGCAATATTTTTTCATGTAATATACTTGGCATGGGTTCAGTTTTTGTTAATGATCGAAGATATTCAATTATTCTAGTTTCATTCATTGCATGCAAAAACTCAGAAAAACTCAAAGGATATAAATTAAGAAAATCGACTTTCCCTACAGGAAATCCTTGTCCTTTGGCAAGCGTAATACCTAACAGTGAACCCGCCGCGCACAAATGATATTCATTAGCTAACTCATGAAAATACTTCAGGCTATTAAGCGCAGAAGGGCACGCTTGAATTTCATCAAAAATAATCAATGTTTTTTCTGGCTTGATATCTATGGATGATTCGATAGCTAAGGTTTTTATAATATCATCGGGTTTTAATCCCTCTGCAAACAACGCATGAAGCAATGGCGCATTTTCAAAATTAAAATAGGCCACATTTTCATATAATGCCTCACCAAAAGCTTGGAGAATATAAGTTTTACCTACTTGCCGCGCACCCTTTAGGATCAACGGCTTTCGAAACTTATCCAGCTTCCATTGTTTTAAATCATCAAATATTTGTCGTTTCATTCTGTAATACTAGCAGATAAATGTAATTGTTCACATTTATTCGTACGAATAAGTGTGAACAATTACATTTATTCGTACGAATAAATGTGGCTGCTCATCAGTATCGTTAGTACGTTAACACGCATGAATATGAATGCTCGGATTAAGTGTATCCACCTCAAAAAAAGGAGGAAATTCACCGAGAGACCTCGCCATAGCTAAACAGGCTTGGATATTTTTCATCTCTAAAGAATACAGCACGTTATAATCATCAATGACAAAATACACGGGCTGTAGCCTATCTATACGATAAGGGGTTCTGAATGCCGCGACCGGATCAAACAGTACACGCAAAGGTTCTTGACTCTCAACACTATAAACCGTTTCTCGAATTGAAGACAAAATACCGCCACCATAGGCTCTTAAACCGACATCTGTTTTAATTAAACCAAATTCTACAGTAAACCAAAATAAACGTTGTAATAACGCCCAATCCTCTTCAGGGAACTTTAAAACAAGACAAGCATACGCATGCATAAAATTAGCATAAATTGGATCTGTTAACATTGGACAATGCCCGAAAATCTCGTGAAATATATCAGGCTCTTTAACATAATCTAGCGAGTCCAACCGCCTGATAAAGGTCGCCGCAGGAAATTGTTTGTTTGCAAGCAACTCAAAAAAAGCGCGCGCTGAAATTAAAGCCGGCACAGGCATAACAGTCCACCCTGTTTCTTTTTTTAAACGGGCGTTTACATCCGGTAACTGTGGTATTTCATGCTCATTTAATGAAAGACAGTCTAAGCCATTCAGAAAAGCATCCGCCGCTCTACCTGGCAACAGTGCCTTTTGACGAGAAAATAAAGCACGCCACACTGCCTGCTCTTCAGCTGAATAGTTAATATAACCTTTTGAATCAGGCGTATGAGAAACATAGTTACTAGGAAAATCCATGGCATCACCTTAAGTTATCGACGGCCCATCAAAGACGAAATAGGAATAAACGTTTCATTTCCAGATGATATCTGTCTTGCAGCCCCTTTCCAAGCATGTCCATAAATGATTTCATAGGTTAAATTATTATTTTGTTTTAAATCAGGCTTCAGGCCATAAGCTTGAAGTGCCTTTGTCATCCGTTCCAGACTTGTGTGTTGGGCTGTTAAATACTCTGTGTCTACAACAGGATCAATAAACTGCTCTTTTAATAAAGCATCTCCCACCAGATGCATATCTAAAAACGTTGTTTTTTCCTCTGGAATCAAGGGATGAATTTCTTGAAAAGAATCAGGTCCTAACGTAGAAAACATCAAACATCCATTAACCTTCAATACCCGATATAGCTCACTGAATAAGTGAGGCATGTCTTGCGAAAAGCCAATAACTTGATTTGCAATGATCAAATCAAAACAATCCGCTCCAAAGGGCAAATGATTAATATCCGCACCAACAAGAGACCATTTTTTAATGAAGTTTTGTTTTGATTGCGCTTGATTTAACATCTCATGTGAGTAGTCAAGCCCAACAATCATGGCTTTAGGGTATAACTTTTTTAACGCGACAGAAATACTCCCAGTGCCACACCCCAAATCCAAAATCATTAAAGGTTTCATGGTTAAAAACTGAAGCTGCTCTAAAAGACGTACGCCAATTTCATGCGGAACAATGGCAACATCATCATACGTACAAGCAATGCTATTAAAGGTTGTACGCAATTGATTATTTAAACTCATCCTCTTTCCTACTACGCTTATGCAGCCAAACCTATCACATGTTTTTTAGTATCATGGATATCGCCTGACAGATGACTTGATGGTCAAGTCATCTGTCGCTGAACTTATAGTGTTCATATGATAACACATTAGTTGCCTGGCGCAGCGACGCATGACGCGAGCACGATGATATTTCATTGCGTGTTCGTCACGGTTAATACATTATTTATTGACCGATTGTCCTTGAATATCAATAATATTAAGTTTACCCGCACCCGATTTCATTTCATCAGAAAAATCATAAATTGCACCGACAACCAGCAGTTCATTTTTTTTCACCTTATCTTCAAAGGTCTTCAGTGCTAAGGCAACTTGTTGGTGAACGTTATCTTTTGTCGCTTCAAGAATCGATTTTCCTTTTTTTACATGAAGCGTATTCAATTCTTCGACAATAGAAGGCTCTAATTGAGAATAGTCACCCTGTGCGGCAATGACTGCGCCGCAATCTGTGTGACCAATAATCAGCAGTAATGGACTTCCCAAATGATTCACACCATATTTTACCGAACCTTTGGATGTTGAAATTTGATTCCCTATATTTCTTATAGTAAAAATATTGCCTTCTGGACTGTTGTCAATGGCATCTGTCTGTACACGAGAATCGGAGCACCCAACCAACGTTACGCCAGGGGTTTGTCCCATTTTTTTACTTTCAAAAAACGCATTATCATGACCCTGTCGATAAGCAATATTTTGACTTTCAATTTTTTTCAGCAATTCAAAACCTTGCTCTTTTCCAGACATATTAGCTGCTTGTGCTGCAGTTTGAAGAGAAGAAAAACATAAAATAGCAAGCGTTGAATAGACGAACTTATTAAACATATGAGACTCCTGTCTGTTGTTTTATTTAAAATAACCTAAAAAAATTGCTGTAACAAGCAGCAATTCCCGCCATTAAAAAATCTATAGCAAAATAAAGGGTTTTAGGTGCATTTGAAAAAAAGATTTCGTAAACTATGCGCAATAGTTCAGTAAGAACGCCTTCTCCCATTGATGGGAGAAGGTGCCCGACAGGGCGGATGAGGGT
>CANNJI010000162.1 GCA_947504875.1 Legionellaceae bacterium | reverse complement strand
GTAATTCTTTTCCAACGGTAACATTGTAATCCGTCATCGCTAATCTCCTCGGTTTTGTTGTTTTTCACAACTCAATAGTACCGATTTTTAGCGATGACTCAATTCCTAATGAGCCATTTTGAATTTACAGCAGTTTACGGACATAACCCGCAACGGTACAACCAGCGGATGAATACACCACTTTTTGCAGCGTCTTAAATTTGCTAATTCTGTCAAACAACTTTAAGCTGGTTAAGGTGTTGTTTTCATGATCTTTTAATGGATCTTCTATTGAACTCTGATTTCCGTGATAGGTTGCCAGGTGAAAAATATAATCAAGATCTTCGGGTAAATTATATAAAATATTGTCCTCGGTAATCGATCCATGAATAAACTCTAAATTTTGGTGATCAGCTACACGAGAAATGTCAGCCGACAACAAATTATCAACGACGATTGCTTTTTTTATATCATAATCGAGGAGTTTATTTGTTAAGTTACTGCCAACAAAACCTGCCCCACCTACAATTAATATTTTTTTCCCTGAGAAACCAACCATCTTATGTGCCTTTTAAATTCAAATAATTGCATCTTTTTCACCCATGAAACGGTAAAGCATTCTCTGCTTCATGGGTGAGCCATCTATTAGCTTTAAAAATTAGGCTAACTCTGCAGCCCGCAAATGTGTAAAGGTTTGCTCAATGCCATATTGTTGATAATATTTAATCGCCGCTTTCACCCCATCATTCAAAGAGGTAGATACATTCCATGCAAAGTCTTTATTTGTACGAGATGGATCCAGAAGAATGGTGTAGGCATCATCTGGGTGACGTGAACGCACTTCAACGTCTTTGTCTAATGTTATGCCAAGCGCTGATAGTGTTGCATCGAAAAACTCTTTAATCGAGAAATCACTACCAGAAGAAATATGATAATAGCCATGTCCTTTACCATCCACGGCAGCTTGAACACAATCAACCAAATCCTGAATGTAGATAAAATCACGACGTGTATCCATCACGAAACAGGGCTTACCTGTTGTTAAGCGCTGATAAAATGTCGGTAGAGGGCCGCTAATATTTCTTGGGCCATAAGCATTGGCTAATCTGAATGATATAAAATCAAGGCCAGATAATTCAACATAATGCTCGGCCGCTGTTTTGCTAATCGCATAACTACTGCCACGTGCGTCAAAATGATGATCTAACGAAACTGGCTGTTCTTTTGGATTCAATCCATAACAAAGTGCCGTTTGAAAATAAATAATGCGTTTACATCCAGATTTTTTTGTGGCTGTTACTACGTTAACGGTACCTAGTACGTTTGTTTGGCAATCTTCAACCCAGTTATCTGGATCTTTATAAGACGCTGCAGCATGAACCACGATGTCTGGTTTAAACTGGGTGAAAATTCGGTCCATTGCTACTGTATTTGCAATAGATTCTTCAATGACGTTTAGGTTCTGGTGGGGCTTTAAATTATCGCGCCTACCTGTACTGAAATTATCAATGACCAATACCTGATCATTTCTTGCCAACAGTCTATCAGCTAAAGTAGAGCCTACAAAACCAGAACCCCCTGTGATCAATACTTTCATAAATTTGTCTCCCCTGAGTTATCTTTTATATGGTTATGATGCGACACAATATAGATTTTCATTGTGATTTAACATCGTCTTAAATTTTTGTGATTGATCGTGAAATTGCTGTTGCCAAACTTCAAAACACAAAACCCCCCAAATTTTTCGACTAAATTTATCTGTCTTATCAATATTCTCGATAATTTTTTTATAATCGATATAGCTATTTTTTCGCGCCAAACCGGAGTGGAGAATATCCATAACATACTCCCTCAGTTCACCTTGAACCCATTCCGTTAAAGGCACTGGAAACCCCATTTTATCTTTTCGATTTAATATCTTCGAAGGCAGAACATTGGCATAAGTTTCTTTCAAAAGGTGTTTCATACGCCCATCAGCAAATTTGATATTGGCAGGGATAGTAGAGACAAATTCAATTAATGGATGATAAAGAAACGGAACACGCGCCTCCAAACCATGGGCCATACTGACCCGGTCTTCAACATGGAGCAAACTTGGTAAAAGACATTTAAAATCAAAATGTGTCATACTGTCAAAATAGGATTCTGCTTTTTCGAATTTGGCACTATTAAATATTTTAATAAACTGCTGGTAGACGTGATCTCGCTCACTTGCTGATAATATCACCCCACTACCAAGATCTGAGCCGCGATCAATCAAGGAGAAATATCGTTTCTCAAGAGGCTCAAACAAACCTTGACTCCA
Source organism: Legionellaceae bacterium (assembly GCA_947504875.1). Classification (GTDB taxonomy): domain Bacteria; phylum Pseudomonadota; class Gammaproteobacteria; order Legionellales; family Legionellaceae; genus CANNJI01. The sequence continues at coordinate 2,169 of CANNJI010000162.1, read as the reverse complement.
AAATTGCTTCATCATTGGCTTGTATGCCTCTAAAGTTCCAAGGTTTGGAATAATTGATTCGGCGGTAACGACAAAATTGCCATTTTTATAATTTCCTTCAATTGCCGCTTTAATGCATTGCTCAAAGTATGCCATCAAATATCGGGCATAACCGCCGAATATTTCATCTCCACCTTGGCCACCCAAAACGACTTTCACATGTTTTGCTGCCATTTCAGAAACCATATACTGAGGAAACACCCCTGGGCCAGCGGTTGGAAAATCTAAATGATAAATAATTTTACTGAGATTATTGGAAAAGTCTTGGGCAGTGATATCGCAAACGTGTAATGTAGTGCCGCACTGCTGCGCTGTATATTGTGCATATTCACTTTCATCATAGGCTTTATCTTCAAGAAAGCGACCATGAAAAAAGGGTAACGCCTTATTTTTTTCTTGCGTTGCCAAGATGCCAATTAAACTGGAGTCTATTCCTCCGCTAACGTAAGCGCCAATATCAACATCAGAGCGAAGATGAAGTTTGATGGACTCGTTAATTAATTCTTCCAAGCGATTCGAAAAATAGCTTGGGCTATGGTCGTAATCTATATGATAGTGTACATCCCAGTACCTCCAAATTTTTTCGCCTTTTGTTGTAATCAACATCGCATGTGCAGGCTCTAATTGATAGACTTCCTGGAACAGTGTTTGTGTCCCCATAGTGTATTGAAAGGTCATGTACTCAGAAAAAGCCTGTCGATTTGTTTTGATTGCGGGCAAAAAAGGCAGTAATGCTTTGGCTTCTGAAGCAAACATAAATGCATCATTTTGTTTTATATAATAAAAAGGCTTTATGCCAAAGTGATCACGGGCACAAAACAGTTGTTCACCATCCCAAATTGCAAAGGCGAACATCCCTTTAAAATATTTTACACAATCGACACCATACACTTTGTATGCAGCTAATATCACCTCGGTGTCTGAGTGTGAATTAAATGACCAATGTGAGGATAATGTATGCCTTAGCTCAACGTGATTATATAATTCACCATTATAAACAATAACATCACCGGTTGCCGCCACCATTGGCTGATGAGCATGTTGGGATAAATCAATAATACTTAAGCGGCGATGCGCCATTCCTACCGTTTTTTGTTCATTTGTCCATACCCCATGATCATCCGGACCTCTGTGTGCAATCAGATGATTCATCAAAGATAATTTGTTGATAATATGATCTGATGCTGCGTTTTTTATATTAAATATTCCGGCTATCCCGCACATATAAACCACCTATCTATTTTTTCGCTCATAATGCGGTACATCCTTCTTTGCTAATTTGGTAGGTCGCACCACAGTGACAATGTACTGTACCTTTATCTATAAGACGATTCGCACAACGACACATCCAGCCAGAATGTTTTGCTGGAACGCCGAGCACTAGTTCAAAAGGCTTAACATCACGATTAACAACAGCCCCCGCGCCTATAAAGGCATACTCGCCTATAGTGATTCCACACACAATCGTACAATTTGCCCCAAGGGTTGCACCGCGACGAACCGTTGTTTGTCGATATTCATTTTTACGAGTAATTGCAGCGCGCGGATTGTAAACGTTGGTAAATACCATACTGGGGCCGCAAAAGACATCATCGTCCAAGCGCACAGCATCATAGATGGATACATTATTTTGAATTTTTACGTTGTTTCCAATGACAACGTCATTCGCAACAAAAACATTTTGTCCGAGGGAGCACGCATTTCCGATTTGTGCTCCAGCACACACATGCGTCCAATGCCAAACACGCGTATTGTCGCCAATTTTGGCACCAGGATCTATGATTGCTGAAGGGTGAATATTGATTGCCATATTAATAATCCAAGGGTAATGCAATGCGCTTGCCATCTCGGGCAGATAGATAAGCGGCGATTAACACTTCCAGTGACTTAAGACCCTCTCGGCCATCCGTATGAGGTGTCGCTTCACCCCGTAGAACGTCTATCACATTTTCATAATAGAGTTTATGACCAAAACCATAGACACTGCCAGTAGTGTAATTAGCTTGTTGGATCGTTTCATCCGCTTTACTCGGGGTTTCAAATTCCCATTGCTGAATTTCATTGACAGCAACACCGCCAATACGAACGGTTCCTTTCTCGCCGAGGATAGTGATGCTTCCTTCTAAGTTT
>CANNJI010000161.1 GCA_947504875.1 Legionellaceae bacterium | reverse complement strand
TTATCAAAATTTTGATTTCATTATCAAACAAATTGAAAGCGATATCGCCTCAAGTTTTCATGTAAAATTATGATACAAGGACACCATAGCCCAAATTACTATAGCGCCCCCCGTATCTTCTCGATATGACAGGGTGATGCCAGTATTTACAGGTTGGCTGCCCACTATAGAAATCAGCAGCAACCCAATTGACTCTATTACGTTGTATTTAATATTGGATTTCGTGGCTGAATATGAATCATATCGGCAAGCGATTGCATCTTACACTGCTTGCTGACTCGGTCGTATACATAATGAAAAGCATTTACCCCCAATTTTCTGGCTGTTTCAAAAATCGTAGCAAATGTATCTTTTGATTTTGTGCCATTAATGCTAACTGTTTGTAAATTAATATCACGTATTCGTGCCTGTACTCTAGCACCGAGCTCTGCTGGATTGTTGTGAAGTGGCAGGAACGGGAAAAGCAGGACCAATAGCAGCGATTCTTTTTTGGCTAATGTTTTTGCAATGCGGGCGTCAAGCTCATCATATCCAGTACGTGATGAAAACAGTTCAGCGAATGCGAGGGATAAATTCAAAGCCATCGCGTCAGTGTGCTGTGACGTTTGCGTGTAATCTAACAATTTTTGATAGTAATCCCAATAAGTCTTAATAAACGCACGCCAATTCAGAAGTGAAGTGCAACGGAGTTGCTAAAGTGATAGATATGGGAAATTGTTCCCCAAGGTAATTGTTTTTTTTATCAGTATAACCAACTCAGGTCTACTTTAGCAACAGTATGATTTAAAATGTCTCTGCATGGTCAGGTCTACACGGGGACATAAGAGCCACATGTGTCCACAAGTCAATAGGTCAGCAGCACCCTTCAATGGAGTGCGAATAGGCCTGTTGACCCTGTGGGTACATGTGGCGACACACGAAACTGGAAGCTTTATCCGTCTAGTGCTAATGGACGTAATGTCTCAAAGTTTTGATGCATCATCATCACTTCCATAGGGGTTTTATATCCCAGGACCTTGCGGGGACGATGGTTTAGCTTATCTTCAATGGCTTTGACCTCATCATCTGTTAAGTCTTTAAAATCCACTGATTTAGGCAGGTATTGTCGAATCAGGCCATTCGTGTGTTCATTCAGTCCTCGCTCCCAAGAATGATATGGGGTTGCAAAATAACAGTATGCATTTAGGTCTTCTGCAATGTTTTGGTGGGCTGCAAACTCCATTCCATTGTCAAATGTTACAGTCAGGACTGGATAAGGTAATGAGGTCATTATCTCTTTCATGGCAATACGAACATTCTTAGCCGTTTTTCTTCCAATTTTTTTTATGCGGGTGAATTTTGAATGACGATCAACAACGGTTAAAATTGCTGTTTTACTGAAAGCACTAATGACAGTGTCACCCTCCCAATCGCCAATACGGGACTTCTCCTCAACGATTTTAGGACGCTCAGTAATATCTGTACGATTTGGAATACAACCACGACCAGCCTTGCCAGAAGAGCGCTTGTTGTACTTTTTACCATTATGACGCAAATGCTTGTACAGAGTACCACCAGAACGTTTGTCTTTCCAAATGTGCTGATAAATTGTCTCATGACTAATATTAACAATGCCATCGATTTCTAGGCGACCTGAGATTTGCTCAGGACTCCAATCATTCAAAAGTTTTTCTTCAATGACAGCTACATTTGCTGGAGTAAGTTTTTTAGGTGAGCTACTTGCATTTTTCCGACGTTCTATAGCCTTGGCATCAGCTTGTTTGTAGCGATAGCCTCTATCTCCAGTGTTTCTTTTAATTTCACGGCTTATCGTCGACACATCTTTCCCAACGACAGTTGCAATATGCTTAAGTGGAGTTCCAATTGACTTTAATGCATAAATTTGAGAGTCGAGTAGCCGCCCTCCATTACTGGAGGGAAGCCCTCTAAGAACCAGTGCTTGCGAGTTTCCCCGCACACGGCTAAAGCCTTTTCAAAGCCAACTTCGGTTGACCCAGCTATCATGTGTCGTTTGGGGTTGGTTCGGTCTTAGTAGATTGTTTTCGTTTTGGGCTGCTCGTTCTTGTACGACGTTCTCGTTTAGTGAAGTACTCAGTAAACCGTGGGTCGTACGGTGTGGCCTCGGCTTTAATTTTAATATGCCGTTTGATAGCGACCGAGCTTGCTTTAAATAAATCTACATAATTATCCATGCCATCATCTTTTCCAGTCTTAGCGAAGAAAATCCAATTTCTTAGTCCTTGATTACGAAAATACTTTCTCTTTATCCATGAGACGCTTTTGCCTGGGTGACGACGACAAGACCAATTCCACAATGTTTTATAGATGTGATGATCTATGTGGCTAAACGTCTTCTTTGCACAGCAGTACCGAAAGTGGTTGGCCCATCCTCGAATTTTTGGATTCAACAGATGGATCAAGTTCTCGGTTTTAGCTGTTGGGTTTGATTTTATACTTTCTCTGATGTTTGCTAAAAAGCTTTTGACGCTCTTTTTCGAGGGCTTGATAATACATTTACCCGTATTTACGAACATTGGTGCCGAGAAAGTCAAACCCTTCATCAATGTGCGTGATCTTTGTTTTCTCCTGCGAGAGCTCTAAACCACGCTCCTTCAGAAATGACTCAACCACCGGCTTCACTTTTGATTCTAGTACCTCTTTAGATGCACCCGTTATGATAAAGTCGTCAGCGTAAATGCTGAGATTGACTTTATCCGGTCGTCTATTGATTGCGGCGCGTACTGTTTGCTCCAATCCGCTTAGTGTTAGAACCAGAAGTGTCGGACTAGCGAGTCCACCTTGTGGAGTGCCGACTTCTGTTTGATGGAAGGCGCCATCGTCGATATAGCCAGCTGACAACCATTTACTCAGAATTTCTTTATCCATCGGGATATTTTCCCGTAGCCAATCATGGGAAATTTTGTCAAAACAGGATTTAATATCTGCCTCGAAGATCCATTGCGGCGAGTATTTTCTTGCTAGAGCAATGAAACAGGCTCCGAGTGCATCGGCAGTGGAACGCTTTGGGCGAAACCCGTAGCTGTTTTTATCCGCATAAAATTCTGCTATTGGATCCAAGGCTAGCAAGTGTAAACCCTGCATTGCTCTGCATTTCATAGTTGGAATTGAGAGCGGCCTCTGCCGTCCGTCCTTTTTGGGAATATAAATCCGTTTGAGCGGTTGGGTTTTGTAACCTTTCCGTGTTAATGACCGTGCTGCCTCTATCTTTTGTTGTGGTGTTTTCCAAACGATTTTATCAACGCCGGGAGTTTTACCCCCTTTGTTTTGTACAACTCGTTTTACCGCCAATAGCTTGGCATGTAACGAGTGCGTCAGTAGCCATTGCAGTGCTTTGACCTTGCCATGACGACCTTCGCTAACAGCTTTCGCGATACGCATTTGTAGTCGATGTACTTCAGCTTCGGTGTTTTTCCAGTTGATGGAGTCCCATTTGGCTGATGTTGAGAATGCACCAGTCAGCGATACTGCTACTGCCGTCATTTGCTTTTCCTCATGCTATTGATTCTTCAAATTTTCTCGCGCTTAAAGACCAGTCAGGCGTGGGCTCACTTTCGTGTTTGATGATGTTTCAATCAATATCCCTGTCATTACAGCAAGGCATTCGCTTTTCCTGACCTCCTGTTCCCGCACAGCCTTAGGTGAATCTTGCGATGCACTGTCCCTGCAAGCAGGGAGTCATACGGGGTTGCCACGTTCCACTTCACAAACGGAATGGGTTAGGTTCTTTCTTTTTCGCCGGCAATTACAATATCCGTGAAAACAGGACTAAGAAGCCTGTTTTCTTGAATTGCAGTACCATTTTGGTTAGAGCTTATCAGCACATTTAGCTCTCTTCAAGTCACGGCGTTTAACAAAAGTTCACATTGCGTTAACCATACCACTCATCTCTAGCCCCTCTCCGCTTTTGTGCTAGCAGATTCGGTTCATCCTCACGAATTCACCTACGGATTTCCGCGGTTACATTGTCTCCAAAGCTCCACACCAACAAATTACTCTGATAGCATGTTCGGATAGAAAACTACTGACGGAACAGTAGGTTGCGTACAGGTGGCTATCTGTCGCAACAGTTTGTATAGCGACATCGTGTCGCACCCTTAGGTCTTGAGTCACGTGATGGTAGGCTTTTGCCATAATAGTCTCCTTGATTCGCACCTTGAGACTATCAACTTTCCGTGACTCACTCTAGCTTTTTTTCTAGTTTATAACCAGTGTTGCACTTCGAGGTTGAAAGGGCGCTCTATTTGTAGAATACCAACTGCAAATTTGCCTTTTTTACCTAGCAGCGATAGATACTGAATCTATTCCTACTAATGGCTATACCTTCGCTACACGATTAGATGGTTTCATTGAAGAATTGGCTCTTATGGGACGTGCACATAATTGGAAGCGCAATCCAAATAATAGAAAAGAGGAGAAGGACGACCTTAAACGAGATAGACC
>CANNJI010000160.1 GCA_947504875.1 Legionellaceae bacterium | reverse complement strand
TTCTACAGTAGGCACTTTGTTCTTCTTCAGTCTTTCCAAGTGTATCCATAACAGCTTGCAATTTAGATGCTGCTGATTGATCCTTAGGTGTTACGGCCCGCTTTCATAAATCACTCGGCCCGCAATCAGCGCATAAAACTGGCCCAAATTAAATGCGAATGAAATTTGTCTTCGGCTCACTTTAATTGCGACCAGCAAAAAGCCGGCCCACATTAATTGCAAATGAGCCCACTTTATTTGCAACTGAGAATTTCAGCACCACCAGAAAAACGTTCGTTTTTCTGGTGGTTAGTATTCTCTTCAAAACAACCAGAATTAAAACAAAATAACGCATAGAAATAATCAAAATAAACTGATGGCCTGCACAGGTAGTTTTCTTATTAAACGTGATGTAGTTTGTTGAAAACCAAGTTTATTGATTTGTTTTATTTTTTTCTAAACCTTGCGCCAATAAAGTGATAGCCAATGTATTTAAACTAACGCCTTCTTCTTTTGCTCGAGAAGCTAAAGCTGCATGAAGTGATTTTGGTGCACGCATTCTCCATTGACCACTATATCTTGCCGGTGCACTTGGTTTTGGAATAGGATCTCCAAATTCTTTAGCTGTTGCTATCCAAGCAATCATCGCATCTTCAGCTTGATGAAAAGCTTCTTCAGGCGTGGCTCCATCGGCAATACAACCTGGAAGATCTGGAAAGCTTACTAAGTACCCACCACCATCTCCCTCTGAAAGAGGTTGAATTGTTGCAAGATAATTATACTCACTCATTTAAAAATCCTCCTTCATCAAGCAATTCTAAAAATTGTTTGATATAAATTGGTTTGATCGGTTTATGTGCTGGAACAGTTACCTTAGATCCATTCTTGAGCCTAAAGGTTACATGGCTTGTTCCTGGCTGCCGATAATCAATACCAAATCTTTCAGCAACAGCTTTTAAATCATCAATGCGCCAGTCACGAGGATTGGCATGCATTTTTATTATTAATTTATCAAATCTACTCATACCATTAATGGTACCACATGAGGAACCAATGTCAATTAAAAATAACAAAAAATAGTAGTTTTTCTGGTGGCGCTGAAAATGTCAGTTGCAAATAAAGTGGGCTCAATTGCAATTAATGTGGGCCTGGTTTTTTATAGACGCAATTAAAGTGGGTCAAAGACGAATTTCATTCGCATTTAATTTGGGCCAGTTTTATACTCTGATTGCGGGCCGAGCTGTTTATAAGTGTGGGCCGTTACATGTATCTGATGAATAAGCGCTATTATCGGTTGGTTCCTCTATGATTTCAACGTGCGTTATAATGAAGGCATTAAAATAGGTATGAAGCAGGGCTGAATGATTTTTTTTGTTATTGAAAATAATTGTTTGACATTGCCGTTACGTCATCCTTTATCGTTAGCTTGGTCAGTTAGAGGAGTATTCAAATGCGATACACGGTAAAAAAATTAGCACAACTTTCAGGGGTGAGTGCTCGCACGCTTCGGTTTTATGATGAAATTGGTTTACTGGCGCCTGCTTTTTATGGTGATAACCAATACCGTTATTACGAAGAAGAGCAGCTTTTGATGTTGCAGCAAATTTTATTTTTCCGTGAGCTTGGTTTTCCTTTGAGTGATATTCAGCGGATTTTAAGTAGCAATGATTTCGATAAAATAGAGTCGTTGAAATCACAAAAATCCATGCTGAAAGCCGGTCTTGATCGAACAGAAGTGCTCATCAAGACGATTGATAAAACGATATTACATATAGAAGGAAAAGTAACCATGCATGTCGAAGAATTTTTTGATCCAATTAAATTGCGTGATTCAAAAATACAAAAAGACTTTGAAAAATATCTTGTGGGGAAAGACATCATTTCGCAAGAGGAGATGGATCAAAGCTGGGCTAAAATAAAGCACTGGGATCAGTCTGATTGGGACCAATTCAAGACCGAAGGCAATGCTTTTTATAAGGATATGGTAGAGGCCATGCTACATGAATTGTCACCGGATTCATCTGAGGTTCAGGAGCTGGTTAACAGGCAATATTTGTTGATAACTCCATTGTGGACTTTTAATCAAGCAAGTTACCTCAAATTGGCGGAGTCATATCGGGAAAACGTTGATTACCGGAAATTTTGTGATCTTTTTCATCCGAAATTACTGGAGTTTTTAGTTGAGGCAATGTGTGTGTATGCCTGGCAGAAATTATCTTGACTGTTATTTCCATCATGTGAGAAACAAGTATGAAAACCAAAACATTGAATAATGCTTTAACGGTTATGTTAAAAGACGGAAGACAACTGGGTTATGCCGAATATGGTGATCCTACTGGTAAGCCAATTTTTTATTTTCATGGGACTCCAGGTAGTCGGCTGGAAGCAGGCCATATGCAAAACATAGCGATTTTGAATCACTATCGACTGATTGGTATTGATAGGCCAGGTATGGGGCTGTCTTCGTTCCACGTCAAACACAATATTCTGTCATGGCCAGATGATGTGGAGATGTTCGCAGACTGCTTGGGCATTAATAAATTTTCAATTGTAGGTCATTCGGGTGGCGCGCCCTTTGTTGCGGCATGTGCTTATAAAATACCACATCGATTATATGGCGCTGCGATTGTTTCTGGTCCGGCACCGTTTGAAATTCCTGAGGCAACGGCGAGTTTAGCTCGAGGACAACGATTCATCAATGGTGCTGTTAAAGCGATGCCGTGGATTGCTACGGGCATGATGAAGCTTACATTGATGATGTTTAAAAAACCGTGGATGCTGAAACAAGCGTTGAAGCAAATGCCGGAGGTTGATCAGTGTGTGTTGCGTTCTCTAGGGGATCATGAGTCTATCGGTGCTATGCTATCAGAGTCATTTAGGTATGGCGCAGCGGGCGCTGCTCAAGAGTTTCAATTAATTGCTAGGCCATGGGGATTTAATTTAGCCAATATAAAATGTCCTGTAACCATTTGGCAGGGTGGATTAGATAAACAAGTCCCTTTAGCTCATGCAAAGATCTATACGAAGTTAATCCCAAATGCTAAATTCACCTTTTTTAAGCAGGAAGGGCATTTATCGTTGCTTGTGAACCATGGAGAAGAAATTCTAAGCAGCGTTTGTGAATACTGAATAAATTGATTTATTGGAATAATTGAAAATCGCTATGGCTAATAAAAACAATCGAACACCAAGGCGAAAGCGAATGCAACGGCCAGGCAGACTCCAATTGGCTAAACATTGGATCCCAACATATAGTGGTGGAAACATCGTTAAAGGATATAAAAATTGGTTTGGTGTGGATTTGGTCTGTGCTATCAAAGAATTGAGGACACTGGGTGTGAAATTGGATGAGCAATATGTTCTTCAGGCACTTCAAGGTCATGAGCACACGATAGCAGACAGACAAAAAAAGAAGGCAGCAAAAAAGCAGGAATTGGATGATTTTCTGTTTGATTCAGATGAACACTATTATTTTATAGCGGGGTATACAAGTGGTGGCTTTCCTTATGGCATAACATGGGAAGAGGCTGAGCTTGATAATCTAATCGAACCTTTCTAATTTCAATATATTCATTAATCTTCAAAAAATTTGACAAAAAAGGTCATTGAGAGCTTGGGGTTTTGGATGTTTTCTCTAACAAACTCTGCCGTAAATCCGCATTTTTTGTAAAAGTCTGGCGCCTGAAATGCGCAGCTCACGGTGTTAATATTATTGAAGCCTTTGTTTTTGTAAAGCCTTTCAAGCTCAGCAATTAATTGTGTACCATACCCTTTACCACGATAGGCTTTGTCTACCCAAAGTTCGTTGATATAGATGGATGAATAAGAAGAAAAAGCCTCTAACACACCAATGGTTTCATTTCTTTCATTAACGAGTTCTAATGCAAATGGTTTCCAGTCGACATTAATCCCGTGGCTGAGAGCATATTCTGTCATACCTTGTGCCATTCTAGCTTCCGTTGCTTCTGAAATCTGTTTAACTAGTGATATCTTGAGATTTTTCATGCGGTTCTCTTTCTCTATAAATAAAGTTTCATACCTTCATGGCTCGCTTCGAATCCTAAACGCTCATAAAATTGTTTAGCTCTGGGTCGTTTTTTATTAGTGGTCAATTGTATCATGGAAACGTGATTAGATTTTGCGAATTCAAACGCTGCCTGCATCATCCAGTCACCAATTTTTTGTCCTCGATACGTCGTTGAGACACGTACAGCCTCGATTTGCATGCGCGTCGAGCCTGTAAAGGTTAGTGATGGCATGATGGTTAAGTGGCATGTTCCAACGATTTCATCGCTAATTCTGACGACCATTAGGTACTGATTTGGATCGGAATCGATTCGGTGAAAAGCATCAATATAGCGTTGTTCAAGATTGTCTTCCAACTGTTCACGTGTCTGGCCCAATTCGTCGTCCAACAGTAGGGCAACGATGGCGGTTAGATCATGGATGGTGGCTTTATGTTGGGTGAGATTCTGCATGTGTTATACCTTATTTTGATTATTCCAAATTGAATTGAATAGTGTGAATCCCAGCATTTTCTCAGCAATGATTTTAAATGAGTCACGGTCAATTTCTA
>CANNJI010000159.1 GCA_947504875.1 Legionellaceae bacterium | reverse complement strand
GCTAAAAAAAGTGCCTGATTCCGTGTATATTAATCCGCCACAAACCATCGGAATGGCGAATATTTCTGGACAACTGGAGGCGACTATGGGACCATAATTTCTCAAATAGTTTTTCTAAGAATTTGTCTCATTTCCCCTGGCACGCTCCGGTTTTGTGATGCATATAAAGCCATCCCCGAAATCAGTGAGGGGTTAAGCGAGGAAGAAGCAGAACTTCTCGCACAAAAAATCATGCTATTTAAACAGTGCTTACATGTTAAAGCTGAACCTGAAGAGCTTGCCTGTAATGACACATCTCGTAGTTATTTAAGCGAGCTATCCTTAGCCCTTCGTACCATGATAACTGAAGCCAATCAGCAAGAAGAAGCAAACTTTACTTTAGCGGATGAAACGCTCCTCATTGAGATTTTAAATGATGCCATATTAACGTCGTTTCATGCAGATATTCCACAAATGCTCACCGAGCATATATTAGCGGCATTTGCACGCCGATTAACAATGGAAACTATCCCTCGTAAAAAAGACCGACTTCAAGACATGCATGACCGACTTAAAAGTTATGTGATTAACAGCAATAAAGCGCGGTTCTTTAATGTACCTACTGAGCCATTGGGTGAGTTTGATATTTTTCATATTGATATTTCAGCAATTAAAGATGATAAAGGCAAGTTAGCCCTGGTAATGGTCTCTCTCCTACCCCGTATTCTTGCCATGGCTGAAGCAACACAACATGATAACCGACCAACATTTTTATTTATTGATGAAGCGCATCTACAATTTCAAATTGATGTGATTGTTTCAAGTGCCTTATTAGCAGCCAAAGTTGCACGTAAGCTCGGGCTTTGGCTCGTACCCATCACACAAAACATTGCTGATATGAACTCTGAAAAAGCTACAAAAATTTTATCTTTGATTGAAACCTTTATTTTATTGGGGCTTGATGAAAAAGAACTGCAAGACGTCAAACAATTTAAAGCCTTAACCCTACAACAAGAAGCTCTGATTCGCGATATTGACTCTCAAAAAGGCCTTTATGCCGAAGCCGTTTTATTAGGCTCTCGTTATCAAGGGTTATTTCGCGTCATTCCACCACGCTACCACCTCGCCCTGTTACTCAATGAAAAGTCTGAAAAAGCTGAGCGTCACTTATTAGAGGAGCAACATGACATCCTTAAAGCGGCAGAAATCATCGCAGATCGCCTGGAAAACAAAGCTTCAACACCTCATCACCAGCATTATTTTTATGATGATGAGTAATCATCTGTCTGCTGAAAATTTAAATCCGCCCAAACATCTTAACAGTGTGACCTTGGGCGCTGAGGTGCTCAAACGCACGATTGAAAATAGCCATTATAAAATTATTGGCTCATGTGTTTGGACACGTGGTTTAAACGTTGAGCCCGGACTGTCCATTGAACAGTTTTTACCCGATTTAGTCGTTACCGTTTCAAATACACCCGGCAATAACCCTTGGAAAGAAGCTGAACTTTTATATGAAAATAAAACCATACTTAAAACGTATCAAACAGCATTTCAAAAAGCGCTCGGTTTTTACTTTGATGTTGCTGATACCTCAGGGCAAATCAGCAATCAACACCTCAATGAAGAGCGCATGCGGATTGTAAATGTCATTGGTAGCCCCGCTAACCTGTATCGCTTACCCAAGGTTACGCACAAACCCGAAACGCTATTTGGTAAACTCTATTATTCAAGCCTGGCTGATGCAGTCAGCGATAGAACTGAACGTGGCGAGTTAGCTTATATGGCAACCCACCCCAGTTTACTGCTCACGGGCTTTATTGGCGCCCCGTTAAATCACTGGGGTTTTGAGCTGCCACGTTTAATGCATATTACCCAACCCTCACGTTTTAGAGCCTCCATGGTTGCTGCAATGCATGCAGCTGATATTGTGACCAATCAATTCAGTGCGCATATCAGCCATTTTACAACAAATAGTTGTGGCTCAAACTGTGTGGTTGCCAATGTCATTTACGATCCCAAACAAACGCGCATCATCTGGCAAGAAGTCTACCCTAATAACCGTAACATCATTCCAGGACAATCCACTCCTTTTGAAGCACTTGATGATAAAGACGGCAATGGCAATTATATTTTTGTCATTTGGCGACAATACAGGGGCTGCATTAAACAAAAAGGCAAACTCTCCTGGAGCTCACCACAGGTGGGTCATCCGCAAAAACGATAAGGGATCCAAATGAAACTACCCATCCTCTTGAGTGTATTGATATCCAGCATCTCCTTTGCAGGGCTTCTCCCAACTCAATCAGATTATTATTACAAATTAGGAGGGGATTCTGATATTTTTATCCCTCCGGTTAACCGCGACCAAACGGTTACCATTGGGGGCAACATCAATGCTGATTTGGGCATCATGAATTGTAATTTGTATAACCCCGTTGTTTCGATTTCAAATACTTTTAATGACTTAAAAAACTCAACATCAGGCATTCCTGATGGGCTCATCAATAATTTAAAAGGCTCTATTGCAGGCTTTCCACTCTACAAATTACAACAAGCCATGCCAGGGCTTTATAACATTTTACAAAATGCTTCCGCGAGTGCACAAAATGAATTTGCACTGCGCGTACAAGACTGTCAGCAAGTCAAACACACCTTAGAAAATGGCCAGTCTCCCATGACCAGTGTGTTATCGGTATCTGATAGCCAAGGTTGGCTTGATTCAGTGAAACGCTTAAAACAAGGTGAGCAAGTCGACATCACACATACAGCCAAAGACATTGCCAAACATAGCGAAGATTTTGGCCTGCCTTGGGTACACCGCAGCGAAGGTAACTCAGGCGGTAAATTACAGAAACCAATCAAAGTTATTCATGATGTCATCATTGCAGGCTATAACCTCTTGCTCTCTCCTTCTCGACCACTCGATGCTTTAAGTGAACCAGATAAAAATGCTGCAACCCACAGTCACTTTGTACGCTATTGGAAAACACCCACAGATGCCGCTAATTGGGCCGTCATGGTTTTAGGTGATATTCAGTTGAGTAACAATAAAACTGCACGTGATGCAAAAGCAGGCGTTGGTTTATCAAGCCTATTGCAAAGCTGTCCTAAAACCGCAAGCAGCACAACCTGTGTGACTAACGTAGCAAGTTTTCTTTGGCAATTGGTTGATAAAAAAATCCAAAGTGATGAAACCAACCTTCGAAAAATCAGTGCGTCTAACCTGCTTATCACAGCAGACATCATCACCACACTGCAACACTTACCGCAGGAACAACAAGTGTTAACTGTTTCAAAGCTAGCCGAGGAAATTGCCATTCAAAATTTACTGGACGAGGCCATAATGCTTCGAAAAATTTTACAAGCGGGCTTTCAAATTCAAGAAGTACAAAACCTAAAGCCAGCGGTTGATATGGTGCGTTTTACCTTAAAAAAATTAGATGCAGACATCCACTCGTTGGCGTTTGAAAATGACGTAAAACGTAAAATGATGACCCAAACCTTACAACTCATCATGGACTTACGACATCATGAGTTAGCAACCAGTCTACCTACTGATGATCATGACAGCCCATTAGTGAAAAACGGTGCCGTATATAAAGACGCAAAGGCAGGCACATAACATGATTGTATTTAGCCCGTTGAGTCTTTACACCACGTATTTAGGTTGGCAGCAATATGACATTCTTTTTGATGCCCTTTGGCAAACGGGCCTACTCTACTTTGGTTTTTTAAGTTTAAGCTTTCGTTTTTTAAAAAATATACTAGCCCCAGCTGGGTCAACCCAACACACAGCAGATCATGCTTTAAATCATTATCTTTTTGAACTCGCCACAACCTTTTTAATCTGTGCGTTCTTTGTTTATCCCTGTGTGCCACTGGAGCAAAAAGGCTTGTCGTTCAAGCCACTCTGTGCAGCCAAATCAGTCAAAGCCTCTACTTTAAAGCACACAGGCACCACCTATGACGAAGCCTTTGCAGATGTCTTAAGTAGTCAAGTCAAAATCCCCTTAGGATTTTCTATTTTACAAAACTATTTTTCAAGCCTTACGTACGGCTTAATGAAAGTTACAGGCTGCACCGATAGCCTACAGGCCATTCAAGGCGACCTAGTCTCAACGTATATCCCTGCAAACCTTAAAAAACAAGCATTAAACTTTCATCAACAGTGTTTTTTAGAAGCACGCTCACTTTATTTAAATAACCCACCAGACTCACCTGAAGCAGACAACAGCTTAAAACGTCATGGTGGTGAAGATGATTTAAACTGGTTGGGCTCTAAAACCTATCAAACGCTATACTACGATAAGCTCATGGCACGAGAACCTGTCCCGGGATTTTTATTCACGCAATATCCAAGTGCTCATTTTAAAAATGCTGCAAAAGAAGATAAAACCATTGAAACTCACCTTCCTCACAATGGTTATCCAAGCTGTAATCAATGGTGGAGTAAAATTGATCAAGTCCTAAAGTTGCTGTAAAGATCCATTTTTATCCTCACCCCTAATTTTTTACTGATTAATTGCAATCACATTACTTTGAGTTTCAGCAGCATTTTTTTCGTTTTTCCATTCCCAAAACTCAGTCAT
>CANNJI010000158.1 GCA_947504875.1 Legionellaceae bacterium | reverse complement strand
CTCAAAAAACTACCGAAAGCGGTGTATATTAATCCACCACAATCAAGTGAAATAGAAAATAAATCTGGACAATCGGAGGTGTGTCTGGCAAGCTAATTTAGCTACTTAGTTCAACACAGAATTTGTCTCATTTCCCCTGGCACGCTCCGGCATGCAAACCGCAAGCCTTTATCGATTTTTAGAACCCAGTGATATCAAGCGTATTAATCAAAACACTTGGGAAGTTCATCTGATTTTACATATCACGCAACGCCTAAACACAAGTAACCCCATGGTGATTGCAGACAAAGTGATGGACTACCATGTGCGCGTTGTCAAAGTAAATACGTCCAAATTACAAAATCCCTTCGAACTTGCTTTAGATGGTTACGCAACCCCTGAGCACCTTATAACTGACTTATTAAGTGGAGAGCCACATGTGGATTAAATATTTTTTTATGCTCTTTTTGATAGGTATGACGAGCAGCTACGCCGGTGAAGTTGAGCATGTACTTTGGGATAAAACACCCATTCAACTGAGCTTGCCTTTAAACCAAGAGCGAATGATACGTTTTCCTTTAAACATCAACTTAATTGATTCAGAACTTGACCAAAATGTAAGTGTACTCAAAGTTCAGGATGCATTGTATTTAAATGCGCATGATGTCTTTAACAATAAACGCATGGTCGTGCAACTCATGCCTGAGGGCGAAGTCATTATTTTAAATCTTTCAGCCTCTAAAGACACCCATACAATAACTCCCGTTCAAATTATCATGGAAGAAAAAAACGATAAAACAACAGAATCCTCATCGCCGGATGCAAACCTGAACGCAATTACCCTAACCCGCTTTGCAATTCAATCGCTTTATTCACCTGAGCGCTTATTGGTTATCCCAGCAGGCGTTACCCGCACACCGATGCAAACAGAGCGCCACATTAATCTAATGTATGGCGCGAGTGTCCAGGCAAAACCTTTAATCTCTTGGCGTGGCGGAGATTTATACATCACTGCCATTGAATTCAAGAATATCCTCAACCACGAGATTTCTCTTAACGCTGAGCGACTTATGGGGCAATTTCAAACAGCCGTTTTCTATCCAAGTAATACCTTAAAAGCACGTACTCAAGCAGACACGACAACTTTATTTGTGATAACTGACAAACCTTTCAATGAGGCCCTACGCACCCAGCAGGAGTTTGTACGATGAAGCAACATTTAAATCTTAAAATATTAAGTGGTGTAGTGGTTGGTGTCGTTATTTTAATTATTATCAATAGCAGACAAATACCCAAAGATGAACCTCAATCCGTTGATTCAGGCGAGCTTAATGCATCCATTGCCAATCAGTTTAACGATAATATTCGTGATGTTTTAGCACGCCAACTTGAAACTGAAAAAAAAATGCAAACCCTTGAATCATCTGTTACAAGCCAAACAGCGCAAGATAATACAGGGTTACTCGATGAGCTTGCGCACCTAAAAGAAGAAATTGAAACACTTAGAAATGAACAACAACAATCTACCGATAGTCCATTACCTAAAAATCAGTCACATATCAAAGACATTGATTCGCTCTTAATCAAATCCCCGCTTAATCTTCAAGAAAAAAGTTATTGGGAACGCCTTAACCCCAAATCAGAAGCCATCAACAAACCGATTAAAAAAACCATTTCGCCCATCCGCTATTACACCATCCCTGCAGGCAGTGATTTAGCCAATACAACGCTTTTATCTGCCTTAATTGGAGAGGTGCCTAGTGAAGGAAAGCTCATGCAACCCTTATTTCCCTTTAGTGCACTCATCAGCCGTGGCGATTTAATGGCATCAAACGGGATCCCCTTGCCCTATGATATTTCAGGGATGAAAGTCAGTGGCTATGCGATTGGTGTTGGGTCTTTTTTAGATGATATTTCATGTGTTAGAGCTTATGTCACCTCAATTTTATTTACCTTTGATGATGGACATTTTGTAACGCTTGGCCAAGAGCATATGACCAACACAACTGAATTGGTCAACAACGAAAGCCTTGGCTATTTAACCAATCCTTATGGTAACCCCTGCATACATGGAAAATACTTTACCAATGCACCGCGTGTCTTAAGTGCAATGCTTGCCTCAGGCGGTGTACAGGGCATAGGTGAAGCACTTTCCCAATGGCAAATGGGCAGCATGACCAATCAAAACGGTAACACGCAAGTTCCAACAGGCTCAATTTTACC
The DNA here is from genome assembly GCA_947504875.1 of Legionellaceae bacterium. GTDB lineage: Bacteria > Pseudomonadota > Gammaproteobacteria > Legionellales > Legionellaceae > CANNJI01. Next base: position 2,370 of record CANNJI010000158.1, on the reverse strand, counting down.
TTTTATGACGGGGCATGCGGTGGCGGATGGCTCTATTAAAGCTGCTGATTGGTTAGAAAAGCGCTTACAAGGCAGTTTTGATATGGTGTTTGTGCCAGCAAGCATTCAAAACCATCCAACCCACGTCTCGTTACACATCACACAAACCATTGAACTAGATAAACAATCCAACGGGAGAGTCTTAGACTATGCAACCACAAAAAATACTATTCGCGATTTTAGCCTCAAGTAGTCTTTTAGCCTTAAGCGCTTGCTCTTCGCGCGCAAAAGCTTTAGATAACGTTGAGCCCGAAACAGGACTTACGGTAAGCCAAATTTATCATATGAGTACTGCTGAAAAGCCCTTACCGCGGTATCGCATCAAGCCTGTTGTAGATAATGGCTATAAGGAAAATCAATTTACACAGTTTAAAACTTTAGAAAACCCAAGTGTTCCAATGTATGTCTTTCCACATGTTGCCCTCATTGGTGATGAACAAATTCTAAAACCCGGCTACACCACAGCATTTTTTCTTTATAAACAAAATCAATATGCACTGGCAAGCGAGGTCTATTGAAAACTTTAATCAATTGGCTCTTGGGTGAAAGAATAACCCAAGCAATAAAAGCAAAACACATTGCACAGGGGTATCAAATACCCCATCCTTCTTTTTCAGAACAACTTTCTTTTGTGGATTTTTGTGATGAGCAAAACTTATTCCTGCTCAATGATGGCGTGAGTATTGGTAGTGGTTTTGAATTAGGTGATATTCCTGCAGAAGCGGCTTCCCCCGAACATCTTCAAGCAATTTTTTCGAAAGTACGTGATACTTTTGCACGTGTCGTACCGCTAGAGTCGGTTGATCCTTGGATCATGCAACTTTATGTAAGTGATGATTATAATCATAAGCCCATCTTAAAGCACATTGCCAGAGCCATTCAACCTGAAGTTTTGGCAACGCCATTTACTCAAGATTATCTCTGTCGTCTCGAACAACTGTTAAGTAAAATGGCGCGCGCAGAAGGCTTATTTTTAGATCCAAAAACTGGCGCACCCTTTCAAGGTAGAAGGCGCAGAATTCGTATACTATTTTATCGTCGTTATCATCAACTAAAAACAACACGTGAAGCTGCAATTAAGGAGCACGAAGCTGTATTATCTGAGATCACAACCAAATTACTCTCACCAGGCCTTTCATTAAAACGTTTAACGGGTAAAGCTTATTATGAATGGTGGGTCGAATGGTTTAATCCAAAATCAGATATTCACTGCATATTAAATCAATTCCCCTACCCCAAAGAGAATAAACCTGCTGGCTTTTGTCATGCGCAAAATATCTTTTTTTCACCCATTAGCAGTGATGACAAAGGGTTTATATTTGATGACGTAAAGCATCGCGTGCTCTACGTTGATGGATTGAAAGAAGCACCTGACATTGGTCTGCTCTCAAGAGAAAAACCCCAAGCAAATCCAAAACATCGTTATGCACTATTAGACAAATTACCCCGAGGATCAATCTATACCCTACACGTAATTTTTAGTAGTGACGATGCGTTGGATGCGCATCTCATGCGCGTTGAAAAAAGTGTCATTGGCACAAGCTTAAAACCCAGCGAGGTTAAGGCAGATATTCATACCGCACGAAATGAATTAGCCATTAGCAATCGGTTATTTTGGGTGACACAAGCCATTTATTACCGCGGTAGCGATGAAGAGGAACTGATTGGCATTGAAAAAGCATTACAAACCTTATTTACTGATGCAAAAATGCCCCTCATGCCTTCTGCATTTGATCTTCATCCATTAAACAGCTACTTAAACGCACTCCCTTTTAACTTTGATCCTCATTTTGCACGTCAGTATTTATATTTAGATAGACTGGTCTATGCTTCAGAACTCGCAGCCTTATTGCCGGTTTATGGTCGAAATCAAGGGGCTAAACACTTACCGTCGTTTACTTTTTTTAACCGCTTAGGCGAACCTGTTTTTTTTGATATCTTGCATCATGACTTTATTAGCCAGAACTCCCACATGGCGATTTTTGCAAATTCAGGCGGCGGTAAATCAGTGACCACCGGCTGGATGATTAATTCTCTCATGGCGACCAAAAACGCACGCATTGTACTTTTTGAGATGGGAAACTCATTTGACCGATTACTCGTGCATTGTAAGGCCCATAGCAAAGTGACGAAACAACTGTTGCTTAGCAATCAAAAAGATAAAGCCGTACCGCTTAACCCGTTCCCTCTGTGCCAGCGACAGTGAGACAAAAATAAGGTAAAAGCTACTGTCATGAGGGCGGTAGGGAAATCGATAAAATGGTATCAGAAAATAATAGTGTCATTGTTCAAATTACAGGCAGTCAAGAGCATATTGAGAACACTCCCCAT
>CANNJI010000157.1 GCA_947504875.1 Legionellaceae bacterium | reverse complement strand
GTTGGTGGGTGCTATTCTTTGTCGTGGAGCAAGACGCATTACGAGTATTTTGCGTGTCATGGGATTGAGCGAAATTAAAAATTTCTCTAAATTCCATCGTGTATTAAGTCGCGCACGATGGGACAGTTTGGCCGCCAGTAAGATTTTATTTGGGCTGTTAATCAAATTGCTACCCTCAGACTGGCCTATCATTATTGCTGTTGATGAAACACTGGAGCGTCGCCGAGGTAAGAAGATAAAAGCCAAAGGCGCGTACCGAGATGCTGTCGCTTGGTGAGTTAACCTTGGCTGATATTCTTATGGTGATACGAAGGTCAATATGGGTGAAAATGTATTTTTCAATATCTAAAAATCATGAAGAAAAAACAGACTCTTTAAAAATAACTGAAAAAAATGCTAACCTATTGATTTATCAACTGGCCTTGGCTGCATAAATGGCTAAAGTCGAGCTTTAAATAGCTTCATGTTGCCTCCGATCAATATGCGTAAAACCCTCTGCCGGTACTAGCAACGCGCTAGGATCATATATATGTTGCTCAGTATTTGTATTGTAGCGCACATTAAGAACATTTTTGGAGAATAATTGTTTTTTCGAATTGCCTCATAAAGAATTACCCAAAAGAGGAAAGCACCTATTCGTTGTATATTTGTTGAATTATACAACGAATGTTGATCCTAACAACGGTGGTGCTGAGCGTCATCTTTTGGCACCATGCAGCACAACCAGTTGCGTAATTACTAAACGACATAATTACTAAAAACAGTGGATAACAATTCATTTCGTAGCTATAATGTAGCTACAGATAATTATTTTATACAGGTGCAATTATGACTGATTGTGTGATTCGCTCCAGAGTCGACCCGCTTATTAAAGCTAAGGCTGATAAGCTGTTTAAGCATATGGGGTTAACGTTAAGCGAGGCTATTCGTTTGTTTCTCTATCAATCCGTTGCAGAAAAACGAATCCCTTTTAATATTGGTACGCCCAATACAATAACGCGCATGGCTCTTGAAGAGGCCGATCGTGGTGAAAAAACTAGCCCCACATCATTAGATCAACTTAGCAAAGAGTGGGATGACGCGTGCGACGAATAGAGCAAACGAACCAATTTAAACGTGACTTAAAAAAAATAGCTGTATCAGTCCGGTATAAAAAGAATGATTTTTTAGACGTTGTTGAATTGTTGATACACGATAAGCCGTTGCCTGAAAAATACCGCGACCATGCGTTGTATAATAACTGGAAAAGCTATCGTGAATGCCATATCAAACCGGACTGGCTATTGATCTACAAGCAATATGATGACCAGCTATTGCTTGCCAGAACAGGATCACATAGCGAGCTATTTTAGCTCCTGTGTGATCATTTAGATCGCCGATTCGGATATCACCGGCAGTTGTTTGCTGCGCCTGCGATTGCTTGCCCGTATGGCTTCACGACCCGCCTCTGATCGTGCACCTGTAGAAAGACCGCCATGTAGCTTACAACGCCCGTTCTTGGCCTTATCTGCTATTTTGTCCCATACTGGTGGTGCTTTGCAAAGCGTTTTCTTTCTTGTCTTTGCACCGCACGTACCACGGTTTTTCCTTGACTCTTTTGGCATCTCAGCAATTATAACCGGCCTTCCCCAAGCGTAACCAGCTAAAAACGGCATATACAACCTTCAGAATGAAATATTCGTAGCATTAAGACAAACTTATCCATACCACATGGCGAGCGCGCGCATATAGAACCCACATCATCCGCAGATACGTAGAAACAACAAAAAATGTATCATTTTAGTGCATATATCAAACGTTGTCATAGTGCCAGTTAGAATTGCGCCCCCCGTAAAATCAAGGTCAACTGCAAAACCCTCTCGCCGGAAAAAAAAACCTTTAACCCCAAACCCACCGTTATCATTAACGACTCGTGTTTGTCTTAATGTGAGACTAACGCGCCAGACAGAACACAAATGATCACGGCTGATCTTTTATTGATCGTACCGTTTTCCGTCGTTTGCGTATTTTATTATAACTATAAATAGCCCAAACGACGGAAAGTGGTGCGGTCATTTATTGAGCAGCTCATGGATCAAAAAGAGGCTACTGTTTTATTTGGCAATCCCAAGGATGATGGTTTCATCGGAATTTTAGGTTCAATTGTACAAAGTTTTGGTGGCGCATACCTGTATCCCAGCATTGAAGAGCAAGCAGCTCATTTACTCTATTTTATTGTAAAAAATCATCCGTTTACGGACGGAAACAAACGAATTGGTGCATTTATGTTTATTTGGTTCCTGCAAAGTATCCATTGCATACCAAAAACCATGATGTGAATAGGCAAACAACTGACCTTCCTGGGCTAAACTTTCAAGAGGCTTTTTTTCCCAAATAGTATCGTCGTTATCAATGTAATCTAGTACTTTAGGCGATAGAACAAAAAAACCACCATTAATCCAGCCGCCATCACCCTGTGGTTTTTCTGCAAAGGCAGATATTTGGTTATTATTTAAGCATGGAGCGCCAAAACGTCCTGGTGGCTGAGTAGCCATTAAAGTGGCAAGTCGATTGTTTTTTTTATGGTAAGCTACTAGCTGGGTGATATTGACATCACTAACGCCATCTCCGTAAGTCAGGCAAAAGTCTTCATTATCCAAGTAACGTGCTACACGTTTCAAACGCCCACCAGTCATGGTGTTTTCGCCGGTTTTAACAAGTGTAACACGCCACGGCTCGGCATTGTTTTGGTGAATTTCAATTTTGTTATTTGCAATATCAAAAGTAACGTCTGACGTATGTAAAAAGTAATTCGCAAAGTACTCTTTGATTACATATCCCTTGTAACCCAAGCATATTATAAAGTCATTAATCCCATGAGTAGAATATATTTTCATGATATGCCAGAGGCATAGGTTTGCCACCAATTTCAATCATAGGCTTAGGCCGCAAACTAGATTCTTCACTTATCCTTGTTCCAAGGCCTCCAGCCAAAATGACAGCTTTCATATTAAATATCCTTTTAATATTTCAATAATATTTTATTTGGCAAAATCATATCAGCATTGAACTATCAAAACCATATGTTTAAATGTTATTATGCAGATATTATTGGATTAATAATATCTTATTGGATTGTAATGGAATATTTAAATACAAAAGTTGTCGTTCGATCAATATTAATTGTTGGTCTTTTAATTTTAGTTATGATGTCTACTCTTGGTGAGAAAGTAGCTTACAATAATGGTGTTGGATGGGATGGTCAGTGGTATTTTGCTGTGTGTCAGGATTTTTTACACAACATATTCAATCATACTTATGATACTTATAGAATACAAAGAATTTTACCCTTTGCGATTATCAATATTGTACTAACAATACTTGGAATTGAGCCAACCATTGCAAATTGTACCTTATGCATAAGTGCAATGAATTTTTGCATGATAGCCCTTGGCGTCTTCATGTTTATAAAAATCTCAGATCAACTAAAGCTCAAGTTGCCGATCGAGATTATTGGTTTTTCAGCACTTTTTTTAAATTACCCGATTCTGAAGCTGAATGGATATTATCCATTTTTAACAGATACCTTTGCCATATCCATAGCTATTTGTTTGTTATATTTTTTTCTTTCGCAGAAAAAGGTCCCAATTACTCTAATTATTATAGGTGGTTTTGTTTGGCCCACACTCTTAATGATGGGATTAGTCCTGGCTCATATGCCATCCAAAGCCATGATTCAATCAGCTCCGATGACAAAAAAAGATAAACAAGAGTTAAGATTGATCAAGTGTCTCCTGATGGCATTTATTCCATTAGGATATTTAATATTCTGGGTGGCACTATTTTATATAAAACATATCAATATCCAAAAAACCTATAATGGTGAACCATTCGCCAATCTTTATATGCTCGCAATATCTTTGATATGTATTGTTTTGTATTTTGGATACATGTTAAAAACAATACAATTTTCTCCCCGGCAACAAATAAAAGCATTTATTACTTTGCTTGAAAGAAACAATCTAATTGCCTTTACTTTGACTGTTCTCTGTACTCATATGTTTATTAATTATCTAAGTAATGGCAAGTCACTTGTTTCTATTTGGCAAATGATCGCATTGAGATTGATAGTTCCTCCAACAACAGATCCACTAGTCTTCATAGTGACGTCATTCATGTATTATGGGCCATGCATGTTATTCCTTTTATTTTACTGGAAGGGAGTATTAAATGTTGTATATACTTTTGGCTATTCATATTTCATGTTAGTTATTTTAGGTTTAATTATGAGTGTAAATACTGAGAGCAGACATATGATTACTTTTGTTCCAATGCTGATGATTCCTTTGCTCAAGTATATGAATGAATCTTTGTCAGAAAAGATCAATCTATCACAAAGTTTATCGTTTTTAACGTGCTCTTTACTGATCTCTAGATTTTGGTATAAAATCAACGTTCCTGGAATAGAGTCCGCTTTCGCGCAAAATGTATTAACACAATTCCCTGCCCAACGTTATTTTATGAGTCATGGTCCATGGATGTCACACACAATGTACCTTGTTTTTTTATTGGTAACCGTAGCTACTTCTGTTTTCTTTTTATTATCACATAAATATT
>CANNJI010000156.1 GCA_947504875.1 Legionellaceae bacterium | reverse complement strand
GAATTTGCAGAAAAGACTTACGGATTTTATCCTAAAGACCAAGTCATAAAAATAATGACGGAATTCGATAAGTTAAGCGAGATGGATTTAGTTCTCTTTTTTGGTGATGATGACGACGAAGATTGGGGTGCTTAAAGCGTTTTTACATCGATCTTTATTCTATTGTTTCTCTGATGTAATCAGCATTACTTTTTCTGGCACGTGCGACATAATTGGTATGTACCTGCTAGGTAACAGGATCACGAAAATGTGGTCTTGTTGCGTAGAAAGCAAAAAGTCGATTCTAGTATGGCACTTCGAGTGAGTAAGGTCTGGTGAGTCGGCTATCAGGAGCAGGTTCCAAACCATTCCAAGCGGCTGCTGTTAAGAGCGGTGGTCGTGAGCGTTGGATAAAAGCCTTGGCAATGACCTTGGTGAGGTATGAACTGGAAAGACGAACGAAAGTGAATCACTGATGAGGCGTCGATAGCGACTTAGTGATGTCGAAACCAACGGGTGCGACTTCGTTGGGATAAACCTACTGGTAACCTGGTTCTGAGTAGGTGGCATCCGGCGTGGTTGTTTATTTGGATCATCATAAATAAATGCATCAGGCACGTATGCGTCGCCACAATTGAGATCTGTTGTCATTACCATAAAGACCGCCATTTCATAAAAATGACGATTTATTTTTTTGATAACCTGCCCTTGTTCTCTTTTTAACCCAGTGACAGCTTTAAACCATCCATCAGATAGCATCGTCAAATCAGGTTGGATAACATGGTTTTTATCTAAATCAATCCATTCTTTATGCGAATGACGATAATGCGTAATAAACTTCAAACCCACTTCAATCGATTTATCATTATTGGATGATAAAACATTTAAATTTTCTAATAGTTGAAAAATGGCATGGCGCTTTTTATTATACGGTTTTAACATCCAAGAAATATGATTTTCAGAAGTTAAACCAAGGTATTCTCTACATTCCTCGATGAGCTCATCCGTTTTTCCGCCTAATTGTTGTTCAATTTCTTGGATCTTAGCCTGTGCCGAATGATTGTTCTTTAAGGCCAACAAGGTTTTATAAAGTATTAAAATGTACTCATCAGTTTTGTCTGCTTGCTCAAGACGATACTGTTCAAGCTTGTTTTTTGCCTGGGCTTCAATGCTTTTAATCCATCCAATACAAATTTTTATCAAGTCATCAATGGCAAAAGACGTTTGCATATAAATCAGAATTGTAGCTAAAGCATACCGCTTGATCGGGCGTATTTCTTTCATGTCTGCTAAGTCAGCCGTCAACGATTCATCTCTCAACTGCTCTATACGAGATGGGGTTATAAAATCGAGATTAATATTAATTTCTTGACGGAGTTCTCGCATGTTATTCACGTGCTTAACAAACGTTTTAACATTGTTTGGTGTAGGTTTCTTTGGTTCAGGTTTCAACATTGACCATATAATGGGATTATCGCCGGGTTCATCGGTCACGGTGATGCCAGTCATGATATCGAGTAATTTTTTTTGCTTGTCCGACAGGGAGCTAAAAATTCTTTGATAATTGCTATTATTAACAACTGTTCGAGCAGCTCTTGCTAATCTGACAAGTTTTTGGAAAGCTGGTAATTCAAATTTAGATTTGATTAACTCGTCGATGACACAGTTGATGATATCAGCCAAATTTTCCTTTTTAGTGGCTGCGTCTAATGCTATTTTCTTCATAACTTTACGACGTTCAAGCTTATCCGAGTTAATCTGCAAGTATTCTCGAATACTCTGTATGTGCCGATAGCGAGTAAGCTTGTTGTAATCAGTCAAATCGATGAGCGGATCAATACCCATTTGTTCTGCGAGATAATTTTTAATAGTGGCATCTATTGTCGGAAGCGTAACCGGCCGCCCCAAATATTGATAACATTTGAGCATCAACATAAACCCAAACCTTGTGACAGTCAGTGTTCTTTTTGTTTTGGAATCAAGCAAGAACAACTCTTCTTCCGTTGGCGTAAAAAGCTCTTTGAGTTCTTTGAGTTCTTTGGGGCTTAGATTTGGTTTGATTCGTGGATATGCGGTTTCATGGATTGCTGGCATCTATGTTCTCGCAGGCTGTACTGCGTAGATAACGATATAAGGTAGGCTTGGTAATATTGAATAGTTTACATATTTCGTTAATGGATAAGTCTCCTTTCTCATAGTGATCCCTTAATTTTTTAACTTGCTGTTTATTCAGTAAAGCCGGTCTACCACCTAATCGACCACGTACACGCGCAGCTTTTAAGCCGGCTTGAGTTCTTTCTTTAATCAGCTCTCTTTCAAATTGCGCTAACGCACCAAAAATATGAAAAATTAACTGGCCACCACTCGTCGTAGTATCAATATTTTCTTGCAAACATTTAAACCCAATTTCTTTTTTACTCAAGTCTTTAATGATCTGAATCAAATTACCCAATGAACGGCCTAGTCGATCTAATTTCCAGACGACCAACGTGTCGCCTTTTCGCAAATATGATAATGCATTATTGAGACCGGGACGTTCCGCTTTAACCCCACTAGCAATATCCGTGTAAAGCTCTTCACAGCCGGCTGCTTTTAACGCATCTTCTTGCATGCGCAAGTTTTGGTCATTTGTTGATATACGAGCGTATCCCACTAACATTTGCTGATGACCTTTAATAAAATTGGACTTGATGGTAATATAACTCGCGCAATAAGGGCAAGATATTTAACTCTGATTTTTTAACCACTTTAGTACTACTAAAATGGAAGATTTCAAGGGTTATTGGAGTCATGTTGATTGCGGTAATAAAAACCCTCGTTTTTGTTACTAACAAACATTCACCCTCGATAGCGAAAATATATAACAATTTTCTTGCAAGTTAGTTTAACAACACCAAATATGCATATAAGGTAATTTTTCAGATGATGCAAAGAGTTGAGATACCAGTACTTCCTGAAACAGAATTACTTCAGTATTTAAATGATATGTTTCGAATAAATTCAACTCAAGTACAAGTATCTGAGATGGATAGAGTTGATAAGATTTTTTTGTCATTAATTGAACGCCTGAAAATAGAGAAGTTTTCAGATGAAAATGAAATTAAATTATTTCTTGAATCGTTTCCGAACTATAAATTAACTAGTGAATTATTTGAATCAATTATCGCAGTAAATCCTGAAATTTTGAAATATATTCAATGTTTTCATAGAAAAATATGGGTCTATCAACCCAATAAAGATGAAGTAGATATTCTTGCTAAAATTCTTAAGGAAAATGGTGACTTATATCGCTATCTCTCCCTGCGGCATCGAAGCTCATTACCCTTACTGTCTATTGTTCTTAGTCAGGAGAGTTGTAGGAATAGTCCCGATGTTATTGCTTGTATACCTATGGAAAGCTTGCAGTTAAATATATTGGCTCTGATAAAAATTTTTCCAGATTTAAGCGAAAAAATAAACAATAATCAAAGTGCCGCTCCCGCATACAATAATATAAAAAACTCATTTAATTTTCAGCTCTTACTCTTCATCTCTCAGTTAAAATGGTTGCTTAGTATAGGGTGGGTGATAAGTTTTGGGGTATTGGGTTTTATAAGCCTAACATATGCCGCCGCTGTCGCTACTGTCACAATAACACCTCTGTTTCTTTTCTGGATATCTGTTACCATTCTATCTGCTATAGCTGCTGCTATTCCTATTATAGCAGATATGTACTATATTCAACCATTATCGAGGGCAGTTGGGAATGCAGAGGGCAAGATAGTTTCAACACTCCGAGAACATAGTATTTTCAATGAAACCAGGCCTGCAATCTCAGGTCTTGAACGAGACTTCTCTAATATTGCGCAAGAATTTAGTGTTGCAACTCGAGAAATTAAAATGAAAACTGTTCGGCTATCTATTTTTAATGGTACCAAATTGTCTTGGCGCTCAGGCCAATCGGATGCTTTTGATAATTCAATCTCTTCAGATGGTTTAAACCCGAATTGAACATTTGATAACTTTTTACCAGGATCGGGGCCGGACCTCAAACAATAGAAAATAATATTTCAGATATGGTGGATAACGCTAGATTAGAACAAAATTCTTGCAGTATTATGTAGCTTTTAGTTTTGTAACTGATTTTTTTTAGTGAAATGATTTATTCTGTAATCAGTGATTGTTATTACTGATTACTAGAATAAATCAACATGTGATCCTGTTCTTTCAAAAATAATTATGAATTCTACAGCAAGAAGGAATGCCTTAATTTACATGATGTTATAGAAAAATTAGTGACTAACAACAAAATCAATTTATTGGCTACAGCCTAGTCTAGCAAAGGGTTGTAGGGGTGCACTGGGAAATTCCGTACCTTCCTGCAAAGAACCCCTATGATATTGATAGGTGTTGAAGGCAAAGTACCCGAGGAATTAAAATCTATTTTTTTAAATCGATGGTATGACAATATTAAAGGTTGCTTTGCGACATATTATGACGATATCCATCAACTTTCAGAAAATCCTTCCGCGAGAATCGGCATTGCGGTAACGGCGCTACTCACAACATTGTCTGAAAATTTAGCAAAAGCTCGCCAAAGCTTGAGCCGATACAATTTATTATTTTTCCAACGCTTAGATGCAGATTCAAAACAAACCATTTATGCGATATGT
>CANNJI010000155.1 GCA_947504875.1 Legionellaceae bacterium | reverse complement strand
CCGACTCATGGTCTGAGATAAACCAAAATCCATTAACTGAAACCACATCTGCAACATAGCAAAAAAGCCAACTAAACCATAAGCTTCCAAGCCCAAATAGCGCACGTAAATTGGAGTCATCAAAATACTGATTACCGCAAAATACATCTGGCCAACGCAGTTAGCTATGACATTGACTTTAAATTTGGACAAGAATTGTTCGCCTCCAACAGATCTTTATATATAGATCTCAGATATGATCTGATCATTTACGATCCTAACGTCATATTTACTCACAGCCATTTCACGACTTTTTTTGCCAAAAATTGCAATGATAGCAGGATTTTCGATAAATTTCTGCATACTAACCACTAAACTATTGACATCCTTTACAGGCACAAGAAATCCATTCTCACCGTGGATTACTGTATCTCTGCATCCTGGAGCATCGGTTGTTATTACTGGTCGCCCCATAGACATGGCTTCTAACACAGATCTTGGCATACCTTCACGATAAGACGGCAAGACGAAAACACTAGCTGAGCCTAAACTAGCACGTACATCTTCTTGGTAGCCCAGGAAATTAATAGCGCCAGTACTATTCCATTCTGCTAACTCATTAGAACTAACTGATGAAGGGTTTGAGTCTATCCAACCAACCAAATTAAAGTCTACATTTGGGTATATAGCTTTAATTTTTTTTGCTGCTTCAATATACTCATAAATACCTTTATCTTTTAACAAACGACCGATCATTAAAAATGTTATCTTTTTAGGATATGATGGACTATTATAAAAATACTCTAAGTTTACACCAGATCCAGGGATCACAACCGATTTAGTATTCTTGATGATTTTTTTGTTGCAAAAAAGAACTTGATCGTCATGGTTTTGAAAAAACACTGTGTTATTGACTGACAAAGTCATCTTGTACAAAACACATACCACTCGATGGATCATCTGACGTTTAAATGAACTAGTGTCAGTGAAGGAGTATCCTAGTCCTGTAATCATAGCATTTATGTTTTTTATACCCGCAAGCTTAGCCGCAAAACTTCCCCAGATAACTGGTTTTATCGTATATGTTAATATATGAGTTGGTTTTATTTTTCTAAAAACTTTAAATAAACAGAGCATGTAGAGTATATTACTGGCTGGTCCGATACTGTTGGTCTTGAGTTTAATGTCAATTACGTGAGCCCCTAAACTCTCTATTTCTAAAGTTAATGCTAATGAAAAAAATGGAACACAAACATAAACCTCAGATTTTTTTAATAATTCAATAATTAAATCTTTTCTAAAGTTGATAATTGATGGAGCATACCCTCCAACTATACAGATTTTTTTTTTCATATAACCGCCGGTTTTTTCTTTTTATATGATTCAACAAGCATCGCAACAACTAATTATCAATTATTGAACCAAGCCTGAAACATGAGGATAGACCATAATAAGCTAGCATGATTAAAATCACCACTTAAATGCTCAGACCATTTTTTACTAGTAATTGAGCTATCAAAAAATCCTTGCTCATGAATTAAGCTGCGGTTCAGTAAGTCTGAAGCCCATACACGTAATGGTCCTCTAAGTAATTTATCCATCGGGATCCCAAAACCCATTTTAGGCCGATCAATTAATTCTCTTGGCACATATTTGTATAAAATTTGACGCAACAGATATTTAGATACACCTTTAATCAGTTTGTATTCTAAAGGCAATGACCATGCGAACTCAATTACTTGATGATCTAAAAAAGGCGCGCGAGTTTCTAAAGAATTACTCATAGAGGCACGATCAACTTTAGTTAAAATATCATCCGGCAAATAATTCAAAAAATCCATTAACATTATTTTATCTGCAGATGTTGGTAAGTCTATCGCTAGGAACTGATTATCTTGTTTAATGAGCATATCATCTGCAGGTATTACTATACCTGACTCAGGTAACCTGTTAGAAATTAATCGCTCATACATAGACTCTAAGTTTTCCTCATTAAGTAAGTCTATTAATTTATGTAGCTTGTCTCCTGGAAGGCTAGTTTTTTTCAATAAACCAAAAGCATGACAAAAACGACTCAATGATTCAGGTGAGTAAGATTGGATCTTATGAGACATATATCTTTTAGCTTTAGATGGCATGTAAGACAAAAATTTATTTAATTTTCCTATTATAATATGTCGATTATATCCACAAAACAATTCATCACCACCATCCCCACTCAGGGCAACAGTTACGCTTTGTTTGGCTAACTGTGAAACTAAGTAAGTAGGTATTTGACTGCTATCGGCAAATGGCTCGCTGTAAATTACGGGAAGTTTCTGGATAACCTCCAAAACATCGCTATCTGTAACAAAATATTCAGTATGTTCTGTGCCTAAATGATTCGCGACCCGCTTGGCATAATGTGCCTCATTATATGAAGATTCAGCATGGCCTATAGAAAATGTACGCACATTACCTGGCCCTCTGGCTTGCATCAACGCAACAATTAGACTTGAATCCACACCTCCAGAAAGGAAAGCCCCAACTGGCACATCAGATATCATCTGCCGGTCAACAGCATCGCTTAATATAATCTCAAGTTCATTAACTGCTTGAGTTTTTGAGCCAGTGAAACGATTACGTGACTTTTTTTCATAAGTATCTTTTCCTGACCAATAGCAAATTAATTCAGGATCCGGGTGATTTAAAGAAACTTTTAACAAATAACCCGGCATTAATTTATTTATGCCGCTCCAAATAGAATACGGCGCAGGAATAGAATTATACCGGATCAATTTGTCCAAAGCATTTCGATCAATTCCAGAACAAAAAGCCGGGTGTGCCTGTAATGCTTTTAACTCAGAGCCGAATAAAAAAACACCTCGCTGCCAACCATAATATAGTGGTTTTTCGCCAGCCCGATCTCTGGCTAATATTAACGTTTTTTCTTGGCGATCCCAAACAGAAAAGGCAAACATACCAGATGTGCGTTCAATTGTAGTCTGTATACCCCATGCTTCAAAACATTCAAGCATGGTTTCTGTGTCCGATGAGCCACGCCAAGAATAACCATCACCTAATATTTTTCTAAGCTCTAGATGATTATATATTTCTCCATTGTAAGCTATGACATAACGACCATTTTTAGAAGTCATTGGCTGATGGCCTGCTGCCGATAAGTCCATGATAGATAGACGACGATGCCCAAAGCCAATTTGTGCATCAACATCAAACCATATGCCAGAATCATTTGGGCCGCGGTGTTTGATATTGCTGGACATTGCTTGCAATATTTGCTGAGACTGTATAGAAGTATCTTTGATGCCTAGAAATCCATTAAAACCACACATAAATACCCCATGCTGAAACTAACAATTACTTATCAAACATTCAATGAGCTTAGGCATATTAGTTTCCAGAGAGTATTGCTCAGATACTTTTTTACGCCCAGAGGCACCCATCCTCATAGCTAGGGCCGGACTATTATATATAGTGTTAATATACTCATTCCACTCATGGATGTTGCTAACTAAAAAGCCGTTTATTTTGTGGTCAATAATCTCAGCATTCACACCAACTGGGCTTCCAATTACAGGTATCCCTGATGCCATGTATTGAATTAACTTATATCCACACTTTCCTCTAGACCAATCATCATCTGGCAATGGCATAATCCCTACGTCAAATTTTACAATCTCTTGTGCTTCCGTATCCTCTGACCAAGGTATACATTCAACACTCAGGCATGTTGGGATAACATCATCAATGCTCACGCCGATTATATTTAATTTTATTGGAGCATGAGTATTTTTCTCCAATATTGGAATTATCTCATTGAGGTATCTAACTGTTTTAGAAGTACCAATCCAACCAACAATAAAAAAATCAGGTGTAAATTCATGTAAACATTTTACCGGGTATCGATTAATATCTACCACTGTAGGCAAAATTAAAGTTTTTTTTGCTCCAGCCTTAAGAGCATATTCATATAAATACTGATTACCTGCAATCACGCACTCTGCATTTCGCATAATATAATCAATCTTATGCCGAAGAATTTTTTGATGCCAGTGTTTTTTTGTTTTTCTGTAATTGATGAAAATAGCGTCATCATAATCAACTACGTAGCGAATGCTAAAATACTTCCACAACCTCTCGACAAATGCTGGCAGACCAGGAAAAACCTCTTTTTCCAAAAAAATTAAATCATATTTCATTACGAAACATAGATTAAAAAGTCTCTTGGCGTAAGCTTTGAATATAAGTAAATATGGCGTTCTTTTATTACTATATATCTTTTCTAGATAACTATCGCAGAATAGATTTTGAACACGACAGCTTATAAAGTGATGTTCAATACTTCCTATGTACTGAATAGCTCTAAGTCTACTGCTAGCTCCTAAGCAGCTATAACGGCACAAAAACAATATCTTCAAAGTACATGTCCTGGTAAAAACATCATCAAATTAATGGGTTAATATCTAAGAAGATATTTCCATAGCATTATATATCCACGAATAGTATGACTAAGATCATCAAATCTAGCACTAATTAGTGAAAGTGCACAACGACTTATTGGCTCAATCACTACTGTGATAAAAGATAACATTAGCGCATTAATTCGACTAAAGTGTTTATACCCATAAAATATCCTGCTTCTTAGGGAATAAAATAAACGCTCAGCTTTTACTTGACCGGAGGTTCCACCACATTTATGGTAAGCCTGT
>CANNJI010000154.1 GCA_947504875.1 Legionellaceae bacterium | reverse complement strand
TGGGGAGTGTTCTCAATATGCTCTTGACTGCCTGTAATTTGAACAATGACACTATTATTTTCTGATACCATTTTATCGATTTCCCTACCGCCCTCATGACAGTAGCTTTTACCTTATTTTTGTCTCACTGTCGCTGGCACAGAGGGAAGACGTCACATTCAGTTGGCTCTATTTTATCATAATGAGTATAGCTTGTAATGACGCGAGATAAAGCGTGTATAATTCATTCATCAGATATAATTTTGAAAAAACGACCATGACAAAAATGCATGAAAATGAGTTTGAAATTGATGAGCATCTTGTGCGCACTCTTCTTAATAACCAATGTCCACAATGGGCCCATCTGCCTATAAAAGCAGTTTTCTCAAGCGGAACCGATAACACGCTTTTTCGTTTAGGCGATGAGTATGTGATTCGTCTTCCAAGATTGGATGGGGCTTTTGCAAACATCACGAAAGAATACGAGTGGGTACCAAAAATTGCTAAATTGGTTAACTTTCCTCTTTCTGAGCCCCTGTTTAAGGGCAAGCCCAGCGAGGGGTACCCTTCCCTTTGGACGATTGCAAAATGGAATGAAGGGCATAATCCTGATTTTGAACAAGGCAATGAATATGCGGGGCTTGCCAAAGACCTGGCCTGTTTTTTAAATGAATTACATCACATCAAATTAACAAATGGCCCTCTATCTCGACGTGGAGTTGCTTTAAAAAAACTGGATGCAGAAACCAATCAAGCCATCCATGAATTACAAGGAGAAATGGATAGTCAGCTCATCACGTCCTTGTGGAATACACTATCAAACACACCCTCTTGGCAGAAAGACCCTGTATGGATACACGGTGATTTATTGCCAGGAAATATTTTAATTCAAAATAATCGCTTGAGCGCTGTGATTGATTTTTCAGATGTAGGTATTGGCGACCCTGCTTGTGATTGCATTATTGCATGGAGTTTGCTGAATGCAGAATCAAGAAAAATCTTCAGAGCGTCTTTGAATAATATGGATGATGATACCTGGGAACGCGGTCGCGGCTGGGCTTTATCCATTGCTCTCATCATCTTGCCCTATTACAAACATACAAACCCTGTTTTTGTAAGCCTTGCAAACCGAATGATAGAACAAGTACTACTTGATGAGCATTTCTAAATTACCGGTCTAAACTTATCGTTAATTTTTTAAAATAAGTGGCATCACAGCCGTCTTCTATAGCCCAAACCCATGCGAGAACAGCTTGAACATAGCACCAATCACGTATTCGATGCGCGGGCAACTTAAGCCGTTCAGAAAATTGGGCGATACGTCTCTCAATAATGCTTTTTACATCATCATGGGAAAACAATTGTGGTATAGGGTTACGAATAAAGGCTGCCACTTCAAAAGCAGGCTCCCCTATCACGCCTTTTGGATCAATAACAAGCCAATCATTTCCATTTTTTATGATGTTATCGTGATGCAAGTCACCGTGAAGTAAAACGGGGGTTGCAGATGTAGCAATGAGTTCATCTCTTAGCTTTCTTGCTTTCTGTAAATACTGAGATGGCATATGAATGTCTTTATCAAGTGCCACCAGCCAATCCTCAATCCGCGGGAAAGAATGGTCATTGGGTATAGGCGCTTGATGTAATCGCTTTACACAATCGCATGTAATCAGCACAGCGGCATGATCTTTTTCAGGGAAATAGGTTTTTAAAGAGCCTCCAGGAACCGCGCGCTCAAGCAATAACATGCCATCATCTTCTGCGCATACAGTCACCACACCAAATCCCGCAAACGCTTTCAGTGCACATGCTTCTCGTTTTAATCCATCGATATCTAAGCTCAATTTTAAAATAACGGGCTGTGAGCCTTGAAAGCAAGACAGCACATAGTTATAGGTTAAGTTATTAACGGGTTTTAAATGCGATAGCTTATATTTTTTTGCTATTTCAGAGGTTAAATTAGGTAAATTGGAAAACCATTGCTTCCCTTTATAGGCATATAAAGCGAACATGTTTTTTTCTAGTTCGTTCATCAGAACATTCCAAATTGTGCTGCAGCGTATTGATTACACAAGATCATCGCGTTATTCCTCTTTAACATCAATCACCCCTCCCAGCTTTGTCCATTATTTGTTACTAAACTATAATAAATCCATCATTCTTATAGAATCGCTCGTACATTACTACCTCTTGGGTGATATAATTTGCAACGAAGCCATTTTTGTCAACTAACCAGAATGAAAAGAAGAAGAACCAAATGAATAATCTAGAAAAAATCATTTGTCCCACATGCAAGCAAAAGAACACCTGGCGAAGTGAAAACATCTTTAAACCGTTTTGCTCTGATCGCTGCAAACTAATTGATTTGGGCGAATGGGCAAATGAATCCAGAAAAATTCCTGGCGCCCCTGTTGATCCGAATAGCATACTGTCAGGCAATGATCCCGCTAATGATTTTGGTGACCATTGATTTTAAGGAAGACATTGCCAAATAATGCTTAATGAAGAAACCAAACCAAGAGACCAAACGATAGACCTCAAGGTTGCCCAATTGAGCAGATAGAACAGATGATATATGCCCCGAGTAACCAGGTAGAACACGGCAAGCGCTTGTGTTGTATACGTTATATTTTGAGTTGCAAGGGCGGTTAATACGGCAGCTGAAAAAACAATTAATGATTCAAAACTGTTTTGATGCGCAGCTAAAGCTCTCGCGCCAAAATCTGTAAGCCGTGCTTGCTGTGTCCTGGGCTGATTGTTGTCATATCCTTTAGGTTCATTTTTCATAGCAATTGCCACAGGAATTTTTGCAAGATAAGGCATAATGCAAGCTATAAATAAGCACAATATTAAAATATACACGCTAGTCTCAAAGTTAATTATCAGCTTTTTACTATATAGGATTTGGAGGGGTAAGCATAGGACGTTGATGCTATCATAGAGGGTAGCCGGAAAGGGTAATATCACCCATACATGGATTTTAATGCACACATGGTGACTCCCATTCCCTGTTCGTTTTAAACATCATTCTCCCCTATCAGCTTTGTCCATTATCTTTTACTGAACTATAATAAATCCATCATTCTTACGGTAAGTTATGGTCAATGAGCATAAAAAAATCGTGGCAAAACGACAACGTCTTGCAATCCATTATTCATGAGTTACAAACAACGCATCATTGCCACACCATCATTCTTTATGGTTCAAGAGCCCGGGGGGATTTTAGTAAAACCAGTGATTATGATGTTGCGGGCATTACAACTTTTGGGGATAAGAAATGGATTGCACGTTTTGATGAAGAACATCAGGTTTTTCATGATATTTTTATCCTTCCGGAAGAAGAGCTAACAACACCCATAGCCTCACATTTACACATGAGCGATGGCATCGTATTATACGATCACCAAGATTTTGGAAAGAAATTATTAGAAACATTGCGCCACATGGCAAGTCTCCCTGAGTTGCTCGCAGCTGATGAGTTAGCTTCAAGAAAAATTTGGTACCGTAAAATGCTAGCTCGTGCCGCAGTTCAAGATATTGAAGGAAAATATCGTCACATTTGGGTCATATTCGCCATTCTTGAAGACTACTTTTCATTTAAACAACTAAGATACCAGGGACCCAAAAAGGCATTTCAGTATTTAGCTCAGCATGACCCAGCAATACTGACATTATTTGATAACGCTTTATCAAATACTCAAAATGTTACCGATCTAAAACGATTAATTGAAGCCATCTTATAAAGGTAAATCATGACGATAAAACAAAAAAAGATAAACGACACGCTTCATGATAACTGCATCATTCACCATGCAACATCCAATGATATTGAATCTATGGTGCGCTTATCTAAGTTAAAGCGTCTAGACTATGAAAAAGCGCAACCGCAATTTTGGCGGCACGCTCCTGATGCAGAAATTCAACAAGTCACTTGGTTCAATCAATTGCTCAAAGAAGATGACCACTTTTTATTTGTCGCGAAAGCGAATCAACATCTCGTCGGATTTATCATTGGTCGCCTAAGAGACGCCCCAGAGGTTTATCGACCCGGTGGGCTTACGTTAGAGGTTGATGATTTTTGTGTTGAATCTCCAGCACAATGGTCAACAATCGGAAGTTTATTGTTAAATGAACTAAAAATCCATGCAAAATCGCAAGGGGCTACTCAGCTGCTTGTCGTTTGCGGAGCACATGACGCGCCTAAGAAAAAATTTCTACAAGAGAATGGAATCAAAGTTGCTTCAGAGTGGTATGTAGGAACTATTGTATGAAATCAAATATTCAAATTATACCGGCAAGTATCGAGCAACAACCTGTTATTGCTCAACTTTATGAACTATACACCTATGAAATGACTGATTTAGCGGACTTTGATATCAATGACAACGGTTATTATGGATATCAAGATTTACCTTTATTTTGGAACACGCCCAATCGATATCCATATTTAATTTGGGTGAATAAAAAATTAGCCGGATTTGTGCTCGTTCAACAAGGTTCGCCGGTCGACGATAATCCCGATATATGGGACGTAGCAGAGTTCTTTGTTATGCGTAAATTTCGTAAAGCAGGTATCGGTCAATTTGTCGCACAATCTATTTGGACGACTCACAAAGGTTTATGGCAAGTTCGAGTCTGGGATAATAATCTGACTGCCTATCATTTTTGGCATAACACCATTGAAAAATTTATGAAGAAAACCATAACACCAACCAAAATGATCTACCAAGGGCATGATGGACTTCTAGTTTACAAATTCACTAGTCAAATTGCATCATAACGATTGACGAAGTTTCTTCAATTTACCG
>CANNJI010000153.1 GCA_947504875.1 Legionellaceae bacterium | reverse complement strand
CTCATTATCGACACTAACAACCGATTCCAAGTTGTTTGAGTTTAACTCATTAATACCATTTACTTTTGATAACATTTTAACGATTTCCCTACCGCCCTCATGGAAGTAGTTTTACCTTATTTTTGTCTCACTGTCGCTGGCACAGAGGGGCGAGTAAAAAGTTGAGCCTCTTCATAGGTGCTATATGTTTTTGCCATAAGATGCTGATGGCGCGGCGTGAAGTAATAATGAAAGGCATTTAAATTGCTCATGAACTCATGGTTGTCTGACCAAGTGAATAAGGTGGGCAATAGCGCACTGACAAATCCATGTACATATTCATTCGGGATCTCATTGGCCTTTATTAAGCCGCCATTGGCAGCCATCTGTGGCGTTAACCAAAACTCAACGTGTTTGGGTGCTTTTAAAAGGGCCATACTTAAAATCAGTACAATTAAAAATAAAGCAACGACAAAGGCAAACAATAAACGATTGATGTGATGAAGCGCATCGATTTTTTTCCAATAGTTAAACATGAAAGTGCCTCACACGTTTAGATTTTTGCCAAACACCCACATGGGTTAAATAGGGGGACTTTTTGAGTTTGAAGTGGGCTAAATTCAGATGGGCTTGCTTGATTAAATAGCCATAGGGCTTGCCACGTTTAAAGAGTGCAAGGGGCTTGGGCAACAGTGTAATGCTCATAATAAACCCCATTAAAAATCCAAGTGCGCCTAATGCACCAGGCCAGCCAAGCCATAAACCGATGAGCATAAAAAGTAGCGTACTTATAAGGGTTGTGCTGATGACAACCCAAAAGAGTTCACGTAAGGTTAATTCTTTATACGCTTTAAAATCATGCGATAAATGGCGGCTGGATGGCGCTTTCATATTACCTCCTTAAATTTGAAACTTGGTGATGATGGAGTAACCGAGGTAGCCTGTGGCGATACTGATGGCGAGATAAATAATGGCCATCACTGCAAATGTGCCAAACACGGCTAATCCACCGCCTTCATTTTTCTTTGCTTCCTCAATGCCATGTGAAACCGTTGCAATGAATTTCACAAACATTCCAACGGCAACAATAAACAAGATGAGTGACATGCCTTGTTTGACGTAGTTGCCGGTAATGGTCATGGCACTTTTGCTGCCATTGGTCATGTCATCAGCGGCGGGTACTTTAGGAAACCAGTCATTGGCAGCATAAATAAATGGGGTATAAATCAAGCTTGTTAAGCCAAGGCTTAAATGTTTTAGTCTTCTTTTCATTGCAAGTCCTCACAGGGTTAAAAAAATGATAAAAAGTGTTAATCCAATCGAAAGACACACCAAACGTGTGCCCAAGCGCAACATAAATCCATCAGATGCTTTGGCTTCCATTGTTAAAAAGTGATGCAGTGAAAACATCACGGCCAAAATTAGAAACATCACCGCAATAAAACGAATGAAGTCACAGTAAACCGAGGCAGTAACTCCGCCTGCATCTTGAAAAGCACGAGCAAATTCAAGCGCGATATGCATTGACTTACCTACCAATATAGTCAAGCGCTAAAGGCTGTATGGTTTTTGGTGCTAAGGCTGGTTTATTGATAAAATCAATCAGGGCATTTCGAATGCTTAAAATATCTTGTCGAACACCAGGGTGTGTTTTCCCATCACTCCCTTCAAAGTGATCAATGTGCAATTGGACTCTTGAGTTTTTAGTGATTTGATCTTGAGCCTCATCCAGCAAGGGCAGGGTTGCATTCAGCTGATTAATAATGCGCACCAAGGTGTCATTGAGTGCCGCATCATTTGCAAAGCCGCTCATACTGAAACAACTCAATATAAAACCCAAAACTAACTTTTTCATCTTTTTCTCCCTTATAAATATTTTTTAAAGTGTCTGGCACTGATGCTCACTGCAAATCCTAATAACACAGCAAGACTTAAAAATACGCCTGATGCCGGTAAAGGAAGAGGCAGGCAAAGCCAGAGTAAAATCATGCAGGTGCTAATTTTTTTAACTGTGGGTATGGACTTATGAAAAATAAACGTTGATTCACGGCCTAGATTTGCAGTGCGAATGGCGCGCTGGTTTAATCCATCAATAAGCCCTGCAAGCATTGCTAAGATGAGCAGGGGAAAGGCTGTAATTAATATACAAAGTTTCATCCATAGAATTTGGGTGGTTTGAGATGCAATCATCGAGAATTGAGTGATCTCTTTAAACGATAAGGCAGCAGGCAGGTTGAATTGTGGGTTATGTAAGGCAAGCCAATGGATGAGTAATGTTGGTGTATCAAATGACGCAACGAGACTTGCTTGCATCAATGCTAAATGTTTCATGGTTTTTATTGCTGTATCAAAATCAAAGCGCATCCAGAGCATCATTGCCCAACCAAATAAAATGAGCCAACCCAGCCATAGACTCATTAGCAAGGTTAATATGGGTTTTTTAGTGCGTTTTTGTTGGTGGGGTGAAGGGGTTTTATTCATTTAAAAACGCCCCAAATCAACTTGTTGCGAACTTCCGTGCCTCACCATAATTAAAAGCGGTGTTTTTTTCTTCTTAAGGTTGAGTGCTTGAAAATTTAAATCTCCAAGATTTAAAGAAATAAAACCTTGGGTTACCATGGCTTGAGGTATTTGATGGGCATTCGCCCAAAGTTGAATGCCTAAATCATCGGTTTCAAGCAACATGATGTGTAGGCGTGTGTTGGGTGTTTTGGTGAGTAAATCACTTAAGGTCATTAAAATGGTTTTTACAGCATTGTGCGGTTTGATGAATAAATACAGGTTATCTCCTGATTCAAGAGCAATAGGCTGATGTTCTACGGGTGCATAGGGTGTGGGGTCAAAGTCCCCAATCACTGGGATATCCTTAAATAGCGTGTTGTATGCTTCATGAAAGGCATGATTCCATGCGAGATTTTTTGAAACTTTCTGTGCCTCTTGTTGTGCTGCTAATAAAGCAAAATGATTACGCTCCATTTCATTGCGTGCATTAATCCCTAGAATATCAATGGGGGTAAGGTTTAGGCCTTGGTAGTATAATTTACTTTTGTTTTGCATGAGTTGTAGGTAGCGTTTTTCTTCATCGAGGGTTAATCCCCATACGTGTGATTCATGCATATGTTCATCAGATAAACTGATATTGCTTTGCTCATGAGTGATGTCATCTTCATTCAGAGTAAGCCCCGTTTGAGCCAATGTTTTATCATTCATGGCTAAAGGGCTTAATTGTTTTGAAGCAATGCCTGGAATATTAAATTCAGCAAAGCACTCACAACTCAACGCCAAACATAAACTGATGAATGAGGGTTTAAACATGCTCATTTATCCAATCTGCTCATGTGAAATTAAAATGCGCTCTTTCTTACGGTTTTCGAACTCAAGGCGTTGCTTGCCATAATCAAGGCCAATGAGTGTAAAGCCTGCGAGCATCTCACCTTTTTCAAGGGGGATGACTTTAAAATCATAAGCAACACTGGCAACCGGAATGTGCTGAATGCTATCAAGGCTTATGACTTTAAAGGGGAGGGCCTCAGGTTTAAGATATTGAATGGGCGTTGTTGTTTTATCCAAGTGATTGACCACGGTTTGAATTGAGTTCAGTTGCCCACTTAAGGTTTTTTCTGTTAGGTGAAGCGTTTCAGGGTCGACGGCACGTAATTGTTCAAGACGTGCCGTGAGAAGGGAGAGTTGTTTTGTGATGGCATTCACATTGACTTCATGCAATGGTTTATTGATGGTGTGCTCTAAGGATGAGAGTTGCGTTTGCAGGGCTGATAGGCGACGCATGACTTCTGTTGCGTGAGCATCATCCGCCATGGGGTGGGGTTTATACGTTGTAAGGATGATACAAGTGGCAAGGCTTGCACCGATGAAAGAAAATGAGAGCACGGGATAGCGAGGAAAAAAGCGAGTTAATTTCATGCTGAGTATCCTTGAGACATAAGTTTAAAGTTCACCACACGGTGTAAGTGTGAGCTTTCAAGAGAGAAAACTTGTTTGCCGACAAGCACGCCCAAGCCGTCTTGAATTGTGAGGGGACCAAGATGTCGGTGTACTTGTGGCAAGGGTTTCTGTAGTACTTCTTTTAATGCTGTACATCGTAGTTTTTCATTGGCCAAGGTGTAACCTGAGTAGCGCAACCAATACGTGAGTGCTTCACCAACGGTTGTGATGTGTTGTGGGAAATGCATGTGTTGGACCGCCAGTAGGGGATTAATTTGTGCCGCTGAGGGTTTATTATCAACGGTCGCATAGCGATTGATGTGCGTTATATTCGCTGCATGAATTAGAGATCCGCTGAATAATAAACCGGCTGCACACAGTGTTTTTAAAACATTAAGCTTATGCACGTTCGGTCTCCTCTTGATTGAGGAATTTTTTTAAGAAAATTTCTTTGCGATTAACATCAATGTGTTTTGAGGCAGTAATACCAAGCATTACTTTTTTTTTATTCAGGCAGATAACCTTGATTTGAATTCGACCTTTATCAATTATAATTTCTTCGCCTTGGCGTCTTGCGAGGATGAGCATGAAGATTCTCCGATTAGTGTTGTTTTATACTTAAAATTGTTCTCATTTGCTGAAGGTTTGCTTCCGCAATGGCCGGTGTTGCAGGTTCGATAGGCTCTCTTTGGTAATAAGCCGATGTTTTTTTACGAACGTTTTTACAGCACTCAATAAATTCAGGCATTGAGGGTGCAAACCTATAACTTTCACGACAAACAAGAATGGCCTGCTGGATGGTTTGCTCTTCAAAACCTTGCAATGCATTTGCCCATTCATGGATTGAGTCCATATACTGCTGTAAAGTTTTTTAATCGGGTTAAGTTTG
>CANNJI010000152.1 GCA_947504875.1 Legionellaceae bacterium | reverse complement strand
GTATTATCTATCATGAGAGTTTTCCTTTGTTTTGGTTTAAAGTTTGCACTTCTATCAAAACCGAAAACTCTCACCTTTTCAAGTGATTTGTCAGATTAGGTTCGAACTAATACAGCTTACCTACCCACTTGAATTTTACAAGAGCCAAAAATAACTTATGTAATTTATTGATTTTAAATAATTTAAATGGTGCGCTCGGAGGGACTCGAACCCCCGACACCTTGGTTCGAAGCCTGATGCTCTATTTTTAAAAGCCTTTTAAATCAATACCTTGCAACGCATCAAATCATTGAAAAACTGCCTAGAACAGCCTAAAACTGCCTAGTGCTGCCACACTCATGCCACAGTTTATGACACAGTGATTTTATCAAATGGCACACGTTATCCCTCTGCTGAGATAGGTTTTTGTCTCAGGCTCTTTAGTTGACCTTGCTTCGATTTTTCATCTAGCATTTTCTGCTTAGAGCGCCTTGAGCGGCGTTTCTTTTGACGTTTTAGTTTTTCTACTCTTTGTTGTTCTTTGGTTTTTTCATCGCTGACAATTGTATGGCATTTTTCACATAACCGCACTCTTGCAAAATAGCGATTGTCTTCACGGCTTCTGGACTCCTGGCATTTTATCTCAATGCCAGACGGAAGATGTTTCAAGTAGACAGTTGAAGCTGTTTTATGTACCTTTTGTCCGCCTTTGCCACTGCCTATAATAAATTTTTCGACGAGAGCGTCTTCATTGATATGAAGTTTTTCCATCCACTCAGCTAGCTTATCCCATTTATCACTGTTAACCATTAAGTAGGCTCAAATCGTTCAAGTAATCTCCTTTTTAGTTCTTCTACCAATTCAATTATAAAAAGGAATGATATGTATGTAAAGTTACATTATTTGTAACCATGGGGACATAGCAATCTTGAAACATCTTGCTTATGCTTGACTTGTAAGCAGTATAAATCTATCATGTTCTTATAGTTACAATAATGGTAACCTTAGGGGCATGGTAATTTTATGAACTTGCAATCATACATAAAAGATATTCGAAAAGATGGAAGGCGCTGCTTTACTATCCTGGATATTCTTGAGCAATTTCACGTTTCAAATAGTCATGCGAGAGTGGCCTTACATAGGTTACTTAAAACCGGGGATCTTATCTCACCCGCGAGAGGTTTATATGTCATTGTCCCGCCAGAACATCAACCGCATGGCTCTATCCCTCCCCAAGAATTGGTGCCTTTGGTTATGCAGTATATGGAGGCTCATTATTATGTCGCACTTCTAAGTGCAGGCTTGTTTCATGGAGCGACCCATCAAAAACCCGCTAGATTCCAAGTGATATCAGACAAGCGTATTAAGCACCCATCCATTTTTGGCGATGTGGAAATTGATTATATTTATAAAAAATCTGTGCTGGAATTACCCACTCAAGATTTTACTGTGAGTACTGGCTACCTTAAGGTGGCAACCCCTGAGTTGGTTGCTCTTGATTTGCTCGAATATCCTAATCATGCAGGCGGCCTAAATCATATCGCCACCGTTTTCTCAGAGCTTTTTGAGGCGTTAGATCCTATAAAACTCATCAATCTTGCGAAAGATACCCATGCAGAATATCAGTTGCAGCGTATTGGTTATATCCTGGATCACATTGATGTGATGGATGAAACAAATGCTGAAATAATGATTAATGCGCTTGCCCAGCATGTTCAAGAAAATAAACCCAATTATCTGCCTCTTGCATCTGAAATCTCAAAAATAGGCTATTCAAGGTGTAAAAAGTGGAGAATTATTGAAAATTCAGAAATAGAGAGCGATTTATGATCCCAGAAGTTTTTATTGAAAATTGGCGCAAAACGGTTCCATGGCAAATGACTGAACAGATAGAACAGGATTTAATGATTAGCCGTGCTTTGATTGATTTGTATAATGATCCTCATGTCAAAGACGCTTTGGTTTTTCGTGGCGGTACAGCACTAAATAAACTATTCATTAATCCTCCGGCGAGGTACAGTGAAGATATCGATTTTGTTCAAAAAAATGCTGATCCAATTGGACAAACGATAGATGCTATTAGGGCACTATTAAAACCATGGTTAGGTGATCCTAAATGGAAAGTCACACAGCGTAGCGCAAAGCTTATCTACAAATATGAATCTGCTAATAAAATTCCGGCAAAGCTAAAAATTGAAATAAACACAACAGAACATTTTCAGGTATTGCCCTTAAAAACAGTACCTTTCTCTATGGATTCAGATTGGTTCAAAGGTGCTGCAAATATCATTACTTATGAAATGGATGAGTTAATGGCGACTAAGTTGCGCGCTCTTTATCAACGTCGCAAAGGCCGGGACTTGTTTGATCTGTGGTACGTAACAGATCGCAATTTAATCAACTTAAATCAAGTGGTTGATATTTTCTCTAAGTATTGCACTTATAACGACTTCAAGGTTACAGGCAAAGAATTTCTAAAGAATCTTGAGCTGAAAAAGGATCATCGTGACTTTCATATGGATATGAGTGTGTTATTACCATCAAAATTGCATTGGGATTTCGATGAAGCTTATCAATTCGTTGTAGATAACGTGATTAGCAGGTTGCCATAAATGCAAAGAATCAAACGGTATAGTCAAATTTCAACAAGTCTCTCAGCCTTAAGCAATGAAAAGCTAAAGCAGATTTTAGCAGACGGCAAACCGATGCATGAAGGTATCGGTGGTAAGTCCGCCCTAATTTCTATTAACGACACGCCCGTATTTGTTAAAAAAGTACCGTTGACTGATCTTGAGCAACTGCCTCAGCATTTTATGTCTACAGCCAATATTTTTGATTTGCCACTTAGCTATCAATATGGGATTGGTTCAGCTGGCTTTGGAGCGTGGCGTGAGCTTGCAACGCACATTATGACAACCAACTGGACGATCACGGGAGAATGCATCAATTTCCCTATGATGTACCATTGGCGTATTTTGCCGAGTGGTCCAGGTGATCTCAATACTGACTATTGGGGTGATATTGAAGAGCACTGCCTGTACTGGGGAAATTCTAACGCTATCCGTAAACGTGTCACCGATCTTAATAAAGCACCCGCGCACATCGCTTTATTTCTTGAATATATTCCACAAAATCTGCATGAGTGGTTAAGCGCCCAGATTGCTAACGGTGACGATAGCGCTGAAACAGCAGTTGCATTTGTTGACGAACATCTCAAAGCCACAAACAAGTATATGAATGCGCACGGGTTGATGCATTTTGATGCACACTTTAAAAATATACTCACCGACGGTAAGCGGCTCTATTTAAGCGATTTTGGACTGGCGCTATCATCAAAATTTGATTTAACTCCAGCAGAAATAGAATTTTTAAAACAGCATCAGTCATATGATCAAGCTTGCGCTGCTGTAAACCTGCTTCACTGTATTATCACATCACTTTTTGGTAAGGAGTATTGGGAAATTCGCCTGCGTGAATATCTGGCCGGTGAACTCGGCAATGTTACGCCTGCAATGAATACGATTATCAATCGATACGCTCCAATTGCATTGCTCATGGATGAGTTTTTTCAAAAGCTTCAGAAAGAGAGCAAATCAACCCCATACCCTGCAGCACAATTAGAAAAATTGATGAGAACAAGTTCATCGGAGATAACATGACTACCATTATTGAAACAGAAAGGCTTATTTTAAGAACCTGGAAAAAAGAAGACGCTCGATCCTATTTTCAAATCAACCAAGATCCAATGGTGATTGAGTTTTTACGTGGCCCATTAACCATGGAGCAAGTCAACGATTTCATACCGGCGGTGAATAGTCATGGCGATAAGCATGGCTATACCTTATGGGCAGCTGAACTGAAGGAAACTGGCGAGTTGATGGGTTTTATCGGGCTCAATTATACCGATTGGGAATCGCATTTTACCCCTGCGGTTGAAGTGGGTTGGCGATTAGGATCGCAATATTGGGGCAAAGGATATGCGACGGAAGGGGCTAAAGCTTCATTGGATTATGGATTCAGACAGTGCGGCTTAAAAGAAATCGTTTCATTTACCGTACCAGCTAATGTTCGTTCTATTAGAGTCATGGAAAAGATTGGATTAAAACGTGACGTGAATGGAGACTTTGCACACGCTAAATTAGCTGCTGATCATCCTTTATCACAACATGTTTTGTATCGATTAACAGCTAATGAATATTTACAAGTAGAGAAATGAATGAGTGATTTTAAAATAGATTATTTAGCTAACAGGCCTGATTGCCTACATGCCTGTGCAGCTTGGGCATACGGAAGATGGGGAGTCCAAAAAACGGATGGAAGCCTAGAACGAGCTATAAGTGTTTTTAAAAAAGGCATGCAAAAGGATAAGTTACCTTTAACGCTGATAGTTATTAATCTAGAAACAGGCCTTCCCGTGGCTATGGGTAGCTTGTGGGAAAAGGATGGCACTGAATGGTCGGAAAAAACTCCTTGGATTGCGTCGATATATACATTGTATAGATATAGAGGTTTGGGTTTAGCCAAACAGCTAATAAAACGGTTAGAAGAAGAAGCCAGAAACATAGGATTTCAGGAGGTGTACCTCCAATCTGGCTCAGCCGCAAATTTTTACCGCAATCTTGGATACAAGGAAATTGAAACAGTAAAAACAAAAGCAACGGCTGCTGGCACAGAAACATTGTTTATCAAAAAAATTAGCGCCGGATAGGAATACTATGGAAGTAAGCGTTCGGAGAAATACAGGTTGTTGCTAGCTATTATTTAAAATAATATTGAACGGCATTATCTGTATGTAATCATCACGTGTTTTACAGAGGCGAATATTTTCAAAAAGATGACGTAGATAATCAAAAGGATTCCAGCCATTG
>CANNJI010000151.1 GCA_947504875.1 Legionellaceae bacterium | reverse complement strand
CTAAAGCCTGCATCTTTTAATTCTTTTGCAGTAAATCCTGCTGCTTTCAACTCCGCAGCACTAAAGCCTGCATCTTTCAATTCTTTTGCAGTAAATCCTGCAGCTTTCAACTCCGCAGCACTAAAGCCTGCATCTTTTAATTCTTTTGCAGTAAATCCTGCTGCTTTCAACTCCGCAGCACTAAAGCCTGCATCTTTCAATTCTTTTGCAGTAAATCCTGCTGCTTTCAACTCCGCAGCACTAAAGCCCGCATCTTTTAATTCTTTTGCAGTAAATCCTGCTGCTTTCAACTCCGCAGCACTAAAGCCTGCGTCTTTTAATTGCTTAGCGCTAAAACCCGCATCTTTAAGCTCTGCTGCACTAAAGCCTGCAGCTCGAAGGTCCGCTGCACTAAAGCCAGCATCTTTTAATTCTTTTGCAGTAAACCCTGCTGCTTTTAATGCGGCAGCATCACAGCCACTCATACGAACAATTTGAGCCGCAGAAACACCTTTTTTCCGTAGTTTAGCTAATTCTTCAGGGACGCAACCTGCCTTTCTGATATCGTCCATTGTTACCCCTTCAGGCAATCCATTGGCAGCTTCTATCTCTTTCGACGGGAACCCTGCTCCCTTCAACTCCCCCTGCGTAAATCCAGCCAAAGCCATTTGTTTGGCACTAAACTCCGCACCTCGCACTTCACAAGCAGAGAAGCCACAGCGCCGGAGTTTTTCAATATTAAAATCAACAGCTTTCATGTTACTTGCACTAAATCCTGCTTCTTTCAACTCAGGACAGGTACATACGGTAATAAGCTCTTTGAGCGTGTAGCCATTCTCTCGAAGTACGCCACAATCACATCCACGCTTTAAGTCTTCTATCATTGCGCCTTGACTAATGACTTGTTTTATCGCTGCCGCACTGCAACGACCATCTTTTAACGATTGCAACCAGAGACTTTGTTGAGGGCCTAATTCATCGGCTAATCCAAGAACAGTAAATCCCACTCCGCCCTCACTTCCTTCTGGGGTAACCAAGCCAACACCTTCTCCAAATGCATGCGTGCGAATAATGGTAGGGATCGCACTCCCGCCTTTTACACTAGCATTTTTGGCTTGATCACTATTTTGCATTTCTTGCAACGCAGCATATTGTGCAGTCTGGTCAAGAGAACCTGGAATTGATTGCATTCCCGAAGGAGCAGATTTCATTTTATCTACACCGGAGATTTCTGGCGTACCGCTAAATTTTAAAAAACCAACCGTAATTGCTACAACGAGGAGCAATCCAGTTAATAGAATAATAATCCGTGTTTTTGTGTTAGAGAAAAGCGCTCGAATATTTTCTTTTCGTCCGGCCATGATTTATAACCCTTCCACCTTGAGCTGCATCACTTTCCCATGCCAGGAAACCAATAAGACAGGAGATTTTTGCATTTCATAAGCATGCATCCCATCCGCGCTTGTCATACTTCCTAGCCAACCAGGCGACAAAATAGTGAGATTAGTCCTCACAAACATTTTGTCGTTTAATAGCCACGCTCGCGCATCGCCTCCACTAACTGTTAACCGAGAACTCCCCGATGGAGGAACGCCATCAAGCACATGTAATAATTTGTCATTTGCAGAAGGAGGCAACCCTTCCTCCATTGGCATGTTTTTAGCATTTGGCCCATAACCTTGTACACGAAGATCGACACGATAATCTACTGCTTTTTGCCCAGGGATTAATGTCATCATCACGGGCGTGTTCAAACCTTGTAATCGAACAGCTAAATTACCATACGTATATAATTTAGAGGATTGGATCATTAAGGTATTACTAACTTTATCCCACTGGATATTAAATGCGGTAGGATCGCCTAAGTCATAGGCAGCAATTGGCCACGGCTCCCCTGTTGTATCAAGAAAGACAAGTGAAGAAACAAAACCTTGAGATAAGCGAATCACTGGAGGCGTTGAGCCCGGAGACAAATTAACAAACTGTGATGTCGCCGTTGGCTTTGGTGGAGCCCCCACGGATGAAACCTGGGCTAACTCATTTGATTGATAAAGCTTTTTTACACGTAAAATTTGTTCTGGTGTCAAGGGAAACAATTGCTCAGCAACCCCGGCGAAGGCCAACTCGTCAACAATTTTATTGTCAGAGGGCGGCAACGTATGAGAGGAAGGAATAGATTCTTGTTCTACATTGGGGCTAGTCCGCAGGGCAGAAGTCGTGGTTTTTTCTTTATCCTTTTTCAATGAAGGCAATACCGCTCCGCGCTGCGGTTTTTCATCTGCCGACGGCTTTGTTCCATTATCACTCAGCCGTTGCTGTAAAAGACGTAGTTGGTCTAATGCTTGTTGAGAAGAGTCCGAAGGCGCAGCGGCAATTGAAATACCAAAGCCCGACGTAGTGCAGACAAAAAGTGCGATTAACTTGATGCCCCTTTTGATTTTCATGCAGCGCCCCCTCCAGTTGCCGCGGGAGCGACCACAAATTGAGCAATACCAATGCCTTTGGGCGAGTTGAGCGTCGAGACTCGCGTAACCAGCATGGTCACAACATTGTTTTGCTGAGCAAACTCACTTGCACTTTGAAAAGTTACTAAAATAGGCATCTGTACACGCCAAGCATAACGGCCATTCAATAAACCCTTTTGCAGAATAATAGGCGCTCGTGTAGCAACAGCTGAAACAATCAGTTTTTTTGCTTTAACTGCTTCTAAGTTATTTGAGCTTTCGAGCGCATTTAAAAATTGTGTCCACCCTTCTGCAGTAAAGAATCCTGATGACGCTTGAAGTTCTGCCCGATAGTTCACAAAGTTATAAGTAAAAGCTGCTATTGCCGCCTGATTTGACCATTGTAAAATCGAAGGATCTGATTGATTCGGCTGATTTAATTCAAAAAGTGGCGTTATACGCCCGTTAACAGTCGTTGCAAAATATTTAGGTGTTGGTGGATGCGTTATGATGTAACCTAGCATCAATGCCAAAAAAAGATTGGCAATAACCGAAATTATCAAAGTAATGGTTATTTTACGCTGTCCATCTTGATAGAACTGATTTCTTAACGTAACAACAGCAAGTGCATCGTCTGCCATAACATACTCCTTGTTATTCGGGTGCCGCCTTAATTAGCTCTTCGCTTGGTGGATCTGCAACCAACCAGGGCACAGATGTCTCATTTTTATTGCTAAGGGCCGTCAACTCAATTAGTGGTCTTTCGCCATTTGTCGCATAGTACCGTACTGGCTTTCTGTTAAAGTATACCGCATAAACACCTAATTCCAATACTAAATTCAACGCCACTGAAAAAATTAAAAACACAATAAGCCATCGGTAAGTAGATACATAAAAACGCTTTGACTGCCTAATAATTCGCCAATTTTCACGACTCATGCTTTGCTCCACCATCCACTAAGAAATAATCTCCCGAAAAGTTATTTCAACTCTAGAGTTAGCTGCGCCATCGCCACGTCGATCAATTCCTACAATAGGTTTATCATTCCCCATGCCTGCTGTAAAGATAAAACGTGTTTCAATTCCCTGCGTCATCAAATAGTTAGCGACTACCCTTGCTCGGGACAACGATAGAACATGCTCGCGCTGCCGTGATACATAAGGAATAGTATATCCCGTAACCGTTATGCCAACATGACGGAACTGCCTTAAATAGCATGCAACATCATTTAACACATCATAAGAGACTATTGTTAATCGCGGTGACTCATCATAAAACAAAGCTGCAGATGGGATGCTAATAAGATAGTTTTGCCCCATTGATATAATACGAACACCACGGTTTTTAAATTTTTTCTCAAGTGAAACAATTGTTTTATCGCTTGCGCCATCAATTTGTGTTGGTAGTGTATTTTCATCTTCTATGATACTAGGTATCCCTTGTGATTTGCATCCAATGAAAAAAATGAGAAAGACCGCCAGCACAGACCATATTCTAAATTTCACGCCATTGCTTAGACATCGCCCCAAAACACTCTCCAAGCTTATATTCATTTAGTATGACTAAATAGAAACATATTAATGACCAGGTTACAAGCCCGCATGAAAAAAAAACCCAGTGCCTCGTCTTGTTAATACGCTCCCTTAAGCTGTCGTCCCCGCGCAGGCGGGGATCCATCTATCAACATAATCCGATGCTAAAATCAAGCCACTGAGGGTTGTGTTGTTCAATAAGATTGATTTTCCACTGTCTATTCCATTTTTTTATTTGTTTTTCTCGTAATATTGCCTCTTTTACATCTAAATGAACCTCATGGAACACCAGTTTATGTATGTTATATTTTTTGGTAAATCCATCAGCCAAGCCTTCTTTGTGCTGATATATGCGTTGTGTCAAATTACTTGTCACCCCGATGTACAGGGTGCCATATGATTTACTTGCGAGTATATACACAAAATATTGTTTTTCCATTAAACATATTCCTTAAATGTCGGACCATTCATCAAGCGTTCACAATTTTTCCCTTGTATGTCCACTTGAATGCTTTTGCCATCGTATCATTAAAATACGTAACAAAAGATAAAATTTTTTCTTTTAATTCATCGGTTGACTTTGATGACAACCGTTTTAACAATTTATTTGTTAAAACACCAAACCAAATTTCCACTTGATTGAGCCATGATGCATGTTTTGGTGTATATACAAACCGGATTCGATGGGTTTCATCTGATAAAAATTTGGCTCGTGAATCCATGCTCTGCAGTATACGTACAGGGGGGACCGGGTCGCTCATTATCACTGAGCACGGTCAATATTTTTCGAATATAGTTAATCCCTTTTTCACCACCATCAATCAATAACAACCTTGCTTCATTTGCCAGCCATAGCTCACGCCACTTTCTGACTGTGCGAGGGATAATACCTAATTCATTAGCTATGTCTTTGTCCTGCTTTAATTCGGATGAAAATAAAATGATCTTGGCTCGTTCAATATG
>CANNJI010000150.1 GCA_947504875.1 Legionellaceae bacterium | reverse complement strand
TGGATTGCTCGGTAATAATTTTATCAAAACAATTTTAGATCGAGCAAAAAAGCATCAAGAATTAAGTATTGTTAATGATCAATTTGGGGCGCCAACTGGTGCCGACTTGCTCGCGGATATAACAGTAGAAATGTTAAGTAAAACTCTGAAAGATCCGGGGCTAGCCGGGTTATATCACGTGGTGCCTGGCGGAGAAACCTCTTGGTATGAGTACGCTAATTATGTTATAAATAGCTCTAATAATTTAGGCGAGGTTTTTTTATTAAAAAATCTTTTGCCAGTAGCTAGTCATAGTTATAAAGCACGCGCACAGCGCCCACATAATTCCAGACTAGACACTACAAAGTTCTCAGACGCATTTGGTTTAGAATTACCTGATTGGAAGTCCGGTGTGTTGTATTTTCTAAAAGATATATATAAGGATGTTGTATGAAAAAAAGAAAAGGAATTGTATTAGCCGGAGGATCAGGCACGCGCTTGCACCCAATTACACTGGGCGTTTCCAAGCATTTGCTGCCGGTGTATGATAAGCCGATGATTTATTATCCGTTGTCAACGTTAATGTTGGCGGGGATTCGAGAAATCTTAATTATTTCAACTCCTGAGGACTTACCTAAATACAATGCTGTATTAGGGGATGGTCATCAATTTGGGATCGAATTATCTTATGCTGCACAACCATCGCCGGATGGATTGGCACAAGCATTTATTATCGCAGAAGATTTTATAGGTAAAGATTTAAGTTGCTTGATTTTAGGTGATAATATTTTTTATGGTCAACATTTTTCAACAAATTTACATGCTGCCATGCAGCATGAATCTGGAGCAACTATTTTTGGCTATTATGTTTCAGATCCCCAGCGTTTTGGCGTGGTTGAATTTGACAAAAGTGGTAATGCTATCAGCATTGAAGAAAAACCAACTCAACCAAAATCAAATTATGCCGTCACAGGCTTATATTTTTATGATGAGCGCGTGGTTGATATAGCGAAAAATATTCGTCCATCAGCACGAGGAGAGCTTGAAATAACTGACGTTAATCAATTTTATTTGAACGATAAAAGTCTTAATGTTTCGTTGCTTGGTCGTGGATTTGCTTGGCTAGATGCAGGGACACATGATTCATTATTAGATTCAGGACATTTTGTGAAGACTATTGAGCAAAGACAAGGATTAAAGATAGCTTGTATAGAAGAGATAGCTTTTGATGCTGGCTGGATTAATCTAGAAGATTTGAGTCGTCAGGCGAGTTTTTTTAAAAAAACATCCTATGGTCAATACTTGCTTTCGCTAGCACATGGATTAAGGTTATGAAATTTATTCAATCGTCTATTCCTGATGTTGTATTAATTCATCCAGATGTGTTTCAAGATGAACGCGGTTGGTTTACTGAAAGTTTCAATCAAGAAGTATTTAATCAAGAGTTATTGGCTCTAGGGCTCTCACAGCCAGTGGCTTTTGTACAAGATAATCACTCATGCTCAAAGAAAGGAGTTTTAAGGGGCTTGCATTACCAGCGATCACCGCACGCTCAAGGTAAATTGGTCCGTGTGGTAACTGGTTCAATTTTTGATGTTGCGGTTGATCTAAGAGAAAAATCAAACTCTTTTGGCGCGCATGTTACTTTTGAATTAAATGATATTAACAAGCATATGTTATGGATACCAGAAGGATTTGCTCATGGTTTTGTTGCTCTTGAAGATGATACACATGTTCTTTACAAAACCACTGATTTCTATAGAAAAGATTGTGAGGCCGGTGTTTTTTGGGATGATCCTTGGCTAAAAATTGCTTGGCCGTTGAGAGATCAGTTGTTGATTGGTATTAAAGATCAGGCGGCTAAAATTTTTTAAAATACATAATTGGCCGGAGAGAATAAATTGCGTATTTTAATTCCAGTTCTAGGATTCGGGCGTCAGGGCGGGTATAGGGTATTATCTGAGCTCGCAACTCAATGGGTTATTCAGGGGCACACAGTGGATTTTATTGCGCCTATTGGCGGCCCAGAACCGTATTTCCCTACAAAAGGCGGATTGATATGGGTTGACTTGATCGGAAGACGCTCAGATTGTTCGGTTAAGAGGTTTTTTAGAAGTATGTATGGGGTTCAAAATATAATTTCTTTATATTTTGGCTTAATGAGTATTGACCGAAAGTATGATGTTATATTGGCTAACCATTCTTTGACTACTTGCCCAGTAGCCCTATCCATCAATAAGGGAGCAAAGAAAATATATTATATTCAAGCCTATGAACCTGAATATTATTCTGCATTTAAAGGCATCAAATCACGGCTGTGGGGCTTATTGTCCTCATTGAGTTACAGGCTTGATCTTCATCAAATAGTGAACTCACCATCTTATATTGGCTATAAAAACATTAAAGCACAAACTTATGTTCCTCCTGGAATTGATTTTGATTTATATTTTTCAAATCCAATAAATACAAAACCAGAGATAAAAAATAAGATTATTTTGGGGTGTGTGGGTCGTTCTGAGCCTTTCAAGGGCACTCACCTTGTACTAGAAGCTTTTCGTATACTTCATTCCAGAGATGATCGTTTTATTTTAAGGATTGCTTTTGGCGATTTACCAGAATGTAATAATTATTCAGGTATACAGATAGTTGTTCCTCAAGGGGATAAAGAATTGGCTGATTATTATCGAGGATTAGATATCATGATCGCTCCAGGGACCATACAGCTAGGCGCCCCTCACTACCCTGTTATGGAGGCAATGGCTTGCGGAATTCCTGTCATCACTACCGGATATTTGCCGGCAAGTAGCCGTAATTCTTGGATAATTCCAATTAATGATTCTAGGGCAATAGTATGTGCTATCGAGAGTATCTTACAAGATCCGGTTCTTACAAAAGAAAAAGTCAGAATAGCTATGCAAGATATCAGTGAGTTTGGATGGGAAGTTGTATCCAAAAAGATGATTGCACAACTTTGATTTTCATGGGATTTAATCCATATGCTATATATTTCTAATAAAACCATGCTTGCATGGGCATGTATTGCAACAGCGAGTTTATTGATTTTATTTCAATCGCTTGGTATTAGCAAAGACTACGAAAATTACATGATCTTTTTTGATTATATCAGACATTATGGTTTACAAGGCATCTATAACTATCGTTTTGAGCCACTATTCACCATATTTGTCCATTACCTGAGCTCAATAACTGATTCAAATATTACATTATATACCTTGTTAGTAATTTTTTCATTATCTATCAAGCTATCAGTTATCAATAATTTCACGAGATCTTATAGTGATACACTGTTGATTTTTTTGTTCTATTTTGTGTGTTTTTTCCCTCTTTGGGAGATGACGCAGCTTAGAGTTGCTATGGCATCTTCTTTTGTTATGCTTTCTTTTTTATATAAAGAAAAAAGTCGTAATTTTCTATATTGGCTTTGCTTAATAACCGCTGGATTCTTGCATTACTCAGCATTTATATTTCCATTAATTATATATAGGCCAGAAAAGTTGAGAAGGATTTTTATTATTATTGATATTATAATAATAACTTTAATTTTTTTATACTCAGAAAAATTGACAACTCAAATGTCAATGGTATTTTCAGTTATACACACATACACCAAAGAAGCACCCAGATGGGCTTCGGTCCCAGTATTATTTACTATGATAGTAACTTTATACGCAATTACTTGCTGGCAAAAATCAACTAATTTAATGAAGAATACTTTGGGAGCCCAAGTTATAGGCGTCTTTATATTTTATGCATGTGCACATCAAGTTGTTATGGGAGTGCGCTTGCATGAGTTTATTTTGGTTTTGTGGGTATTCTATATTGCAGACGCATTAAAGTCTGATTTTTCTATGAGAATACTTACATTAGGATTTATGGCTGTGTATATGATGTACTCTATTTACGCATTTTCTGGAACTGGTTTTTTTGTTTAGGATACATTAATATGGATAATTTATTACCAGTTTTAGATGTTATAGTTGTAAACTGGAACTCAGGCGGATTATTAGCTGCATGCATTAAATCTTTAGCCAAAACAAATACCAGTAATTTTAGATTTGGCAGAATTGTAGTGGTTGACAACGGCTCTTTTGATAATTCAATGGATTTACTCAACGAACTAGCATTAGGATCAATGCCAATAGTGAAGATTTTCAATAAAAGAAATATTGGCTTTGGAGCTGCGTGTAATTTAGGGGCCTCAGGTAGCCAAGCAGATTACTTTTTGTTCTTAAATCCAGATACTGAAGTATTTGAATCATCTTTAAACGTGCCTATAGAGTGGATGGAGTGTGCAGTAAATACGGGCACAGGAATCATCGGAATCCAATTATTAGATGATAGTGGATCTGTAACCAGAACATGCGCTAGGTTTCCAGGAATAATAAATTATATTAATCACTGCTTTGGATTGAATAGATTGATGCCATCTCTATGTAGAGTCCCTATAATGGAGGAATGGTGTCATAATGAAAGCATGATCGTTGATCATGTTATCGGAGCTTTTATGATGGTTAGAGCTGGATTATTTAAGGATTTGGTTGGTTTTGATGAAAGATATTTTGTATATTATGAAGATCTTGACTTTTCTTACCGGGCCAGCCAACTTGGATACAACTCAATGTATTTGGTAGAAGCACAGGCTTACCATAAATGTGGTGGAACATCTGGTCAAGTAAAAGCTGAGCGTTTATTTTATTCACTAAGAAGCAGGATGTTTTATGGGCATAAACACTTTAGTCGAATTAATGCGCTCATGTTATCTTTTATGACAATATTGATTGAGCCAATAAGTCGTTGTGCACTTTCACTAATTCGTGCTAGATTTGATGATTTTAGGCATACTCTGCGTGGATATATAATGCTATGGAAATATCTTCTTAGATATTAACCCATTAATTTGATGATGTTTTTACCAGGACATGTACTTTGAAGATATTGTTTTTGTGCCGTTATAG
>CANNJI010000149.1 GCA_947504875.1 Legionellaceae bacterium | reverse complement strand
TGAGCCCCGCCAAATTAATTGATGCAGTAACCCCTAATTCTAATCAAATTATCTGATGGACAAATAAAAAAATCCCTCAAAGAGCTTGATTAAAAGCTCCCGAGGGAGTCCTCTTATGTTTCTAACGACAAAAGAGGTAGATAATGTCGCACAAATTCCTTTTAAAATCCATATTTCACCAACTATTAAATACCATTGATCACGAGTTAGCAGAACTTACGCGCTTACAAGGATGTAAATTCTGTGGAGGTGCCCTGCATCTGGCGTCTTATCCTCGAAGTCCTTTTGGCCTGCCAGTTCAGTTTCGAGAGTATTATACAGAACGTTTAAGTTTTTGTTGTAATGATTGTCGTAAACGAACAACCCCTCCATCTGTTCGTTTCTTCGGGAGACGCTGGTTTCCAGCCCCTTTACTTATTCTAATTTCGGCATTACTGGGCAGCGTAAATGATCAACGTATCGAGAAATTGAAAGATATCTTTGGCGTAATCGTCAGTGAGTCCACGTGGAAGCGTTGGCGACGCTGGTGGCGTGATGCCTTTACTAAAACATCATTTTGGACTCAGAACAAAGGACATTTTTTATTCTCTGATGAAAAGCCATGTTTTTTCCCTCGTACATTACTGATGACTTTTCAAGGAGACCTCATTGACAGGTTAAAGCGTCTATTGATCTTTTTTTCACCCATGACCGCCGGCGCTTTACGCGCTGTTTGATGGAGGGATCATCACCCGCAGAGTTTGCCACTTCAACGATAACATCACCTCGATTAACCTTTAAATCCGTTTAATGATAAGGAGGTTTTGATGAGCAATGAACAACAAGGTTCCTGTACAAAACAAGCACGTTGGGCACGTTTTCGCTTTTCAATTGTAGGTCCGCTGTTGTCTGCGCCACCGAAAAGCGGTGAGTTACAGCGAGCGCTGGATGAGCTATCAAAAAAATATTGGCGCCATCCAATTACCGGTGTTTCAATGCGATTTGGTGCATCAACCATTGAACGCTGGCTCTACAAAGCTCGGAGAGAACATGACCCATTGAGTGCATTGCATCCCAAGCGTCGCGCTGATGCGGGTCAGGTTCGAGAAATGAGTGCTGAATTACAAGCAATGGTACAACAACAGTATCGAGTCCATC
Source organism: Legionellaceae bacterium (assembly GCA_947504875.1). GTDB lineage: Bacteria > Pseudomonadota > Gammaproteobacteria > Legionellales > Legionellaceae > CANNJI01. Next base: position 3,888 of record CANNJI010000149.1, on the reverse strand, counting down.
CTGGCTGGAGCTATCAGCTTCATCTTGATAATCTCGCCATTGATGTGAAAGACGCTACTGGGTCAGAAGCCATGCCATCGTACAGTACTGTTCGTCGTTACATGAAAGCGCAAGGGCTTTTTAAACGTCGCGCAATAAAAGATCATCATACACCCGGTGCCATCGTAGCGGCAGCGAGGCTTGAGGAGCGTGAGGTCCGTAGCTTTGAGATGGATCATGTGCATGGTTTGTGGCACTTGGATTTTCATCATGGTTCACGAAAAATACTGGATAAAGACGGAACCTGGAAAAAGCCGTTGTTGCTCGTCATTATGGATGATCGCTCACGTCTGCTTTGTCATGCACAATGGTATTTGAACGAAACCGCTGAATCACTCGTGCATGGCTTCATGCAAGCGTTACAGAAACGTGCCTTACCTCGTGCGTTGATGAATGACAACGGCAGTGCCATGATCTCAGCTGAATTTGAGGAAGGGCTTGAGCGTTTGGGTATTTTGTATCAACGCACACTCCCGCTGAGCCCATACCAAAACGGGAAAAATGAATCGCTATGGGGGCAGGTCGAAGGGCGATTAATGGCCATGCTGGAGGGTGAACCCAATTTGACCCTAAAACTACTCAATGAAGCAACGATAGCCTGGGTTGAGTTTGAATACCATCATAAAATCCATTCTGAACTGGATGAAACACCCATGCAGCGTTATCTAAAAGGGCCTGAGGTCGGAAGGCCATGTCCTGCAACATCAGTGCTACGTCACGCTTTTTGTATGCAGGTTAAGCGTAAGCAACGCCGATCAGATGGTACATTTAGTCTTCATAGTCAACGTTTTGAAATCCCGTCTCAATACCGTCATTTTGAGCATGTGTATTTACGTTATGCGCGCTGGGATCTCAGCCATGTAACACTGATTGATCAGCATAGCAATGCGATACTCGGAAAATTATATCCTCTCGATAAATCAGCAAATGCTGACGGACAGCGCAGAAGACTACAAAAACCGGATAACCAAATCATGACACCGGTACCTGAATCATCCGGTATTGCGCCTTTATTAAAAAATTTAATGGCTCAGTATGCCGCGACTGGCTTACCACCTGCTTACATCCCTACGGAGAATAACGATGAATAACAAATTACTTGCCATGTATGGATTAAAATACAACCCATTTACGCCTGAAATACCTGTCGAAGCATTGCACGCTCATCCCAAGCTTGAGAGTTTTTGTTGGCGTATAGAGCATTCCCTAATCCGCGAAGGTGGTTTTGCGCTCATTAGTGGCGACCCGGGTACGGGAAAAAGTGCAGCATTACGGTTGCTCGAGTCACGCCTGTCTGGTCTTCGTGATGTTCAGGTTGGTATTTTAACGCGTCCAACAGCCAATTTAGCTGATTTTTATCGAGAGTTGGGGGATTTGTTTGGTGTACCATTGACGGCTCACAATCGTTGGAATAGCTTTAAAAATCTTCGTGACCGATGGTTTACGCATCTGGAGAATACACTCTTTCGTCCTGTATTATTCATCGACGAAGCTCAAGAGATGCCAGCCAATGTACTCAATGAGTTAAGACTATTATCCAGCACACAGCTTGATTCTCGTCTATTACTCAGCATTGTACTTGCTGGTGATCAACGCTTGAATGACAAATTACGACGCGATGAATTAGTTCCATTAGGTAGTCGGATCAGGTCACGACTAAACACCGAATATGCCAGCGTTGCACAACTATTGCAAACCCTGCAGCACTTGTTGGATAACGCCGGGAATCCACGTTTAATGACTGAGGAGCTTATGCAGCTCGTGTGTGAGCATTCCATGGGAAACTATCGAGCCATGAGCACGATATCTGGCGAATTACTGGACACTGCGGCACAGCAAGAGCGTGTTCAATTGGACGAAAAACTGTACTTCGATTGTTTTCCAGCGCCGGTCAGTTCGAATAAGCGAAAATCGACTTAGCTTCGGGAGGCATGAGTATGAATAAGTCTACGTTTACAATTGAACTACCAGAGTTAAGTGATGAGGCGGCTGCCTATGTCTCGGAGTTACTTTACTCATTAATCGATTCTTTTGATGAATATTATTACCGTAAAATAAAGAGGCATTATCGACAGATGCGAAATGACCCTGATTCTTACGATTTTAATTCAAATCAAGACCCGCTGTAGTCCTCGATAGCCTACCCATCTTCCAGTACGGTAGAAATGCCGTGCTGAAACTACACATGAACAATAAGTGTGTTAGTTGATCACAAACTAAGTCCATCAATTATCATGAAATACAGCCCATCAAATTACGTGCTCACTCTCAAAGAGCTTGAGAAACATCTGAAAAAACAATGACAAATATTGCCTTTACAATATTCACAGATTCATTTTCTTTCTTACATAGAGTTAAATTGTTAAAACACACTCGGATATAATATATAAATAGTTTAAATATTAATTTATTTGTTAATTCACGCGAATTCCGGTTGTTGTATCTTAACAAATATCGTAATATTTAAGTATAACTGTTAATCGGCATAAAGGACGACATGCAAACTCTGCGTTTATCACAAATTTCTGACCTTGTTGGTCTCAAACGCCACACACTCAACGCCAGAATACACTCTATTTTCGATAAGACTGAACTAGATAGGTCGAAAGGCAACAACATTATATTAAACTCAGGCCAAATTAGACGCTTGATCGACGATAGAACAATACATGAACCTGGAAAAGTCATTTATATTGGAAATCTTAAAGGAGGTGTTGGAAAAACCACTTTATCTTATCTTTTATCAGACTCCTTATCTACATTAGGGATAAAAACTTGCATTATCGATTTGGATGTTCAGGCCAACTTAACAAATCAATATATTAATATCAGCCCTGAACAACCAGTTTTCTTTGATCTTATAGATGGGAAGAAAAGAATATCGGATATTATTTTAAAAATTAATGATACTTTGAGTATTGTGCCATCCTCTTTAAGGAATAGCCTAATAGAAAAAGCCTTAACACTTCAAACACCGAAACATTATTTATCATGGTTCAATTCCTTGTGCTTGGATTATTTAAGAAAGCAATATGACGTTATTCTCGTGGATACACCGCCAAGTCTTTCAACATTGAATTCTGTATTTTGTTTAGCATTAAAACCCACTGACAGTATTGTGGTGCCTGTCTGTCCTGAAGAATTCTCTATGATGGGGGTTCAGATGTTTCTTAATGACGTGAATGAAATCAGAACCTCCTACAGCATAAACGAAGACCCTCAAACAATTATTGTAATGAATAAATTTTTTCAAAACCAAAAAACCAATTTGGAAGTTCTTATGAAGATGGGTAATTTATTTGGTGACCTCTTTTGTGACGCCGTTATTAAAGATAGTGCAAAGCTCCGAGAAATTATTAACGACAAAATCAGAATCTCAGACATCAAAAGTGGTAAGGAAATCTACCAAACTCTTAATGAATTATTAGCTAAACTAAATATTATTGAATCTAAGGAACAATAACTATGGCACTAAAACTTAGTGATCTTGTTAAAAAATCCATAGAAAAAGGATACGGATCAACAAACCCCGCTAGCGAAAAACCGTGGAGTCAAGGAAGCTCTCCTGTTCTATTACCAAACATAGTTGACCCTGATGGACACGTCGAAATCGTCCCGGCACGAGCCAATATAAAGGCGGAAAACTTACAGCACAGTGATAACGCTAGTAATAACAATGTGACAACAAACTTACAACACAATGATAACGCCAGTAATAACAATGTGACAACAAACTTACAACACAGTGGTAACGCTAGTGATAACAATGTGACAACAAACTTACAACACAGTGGTAACGCTAGTGATAACAATGTGACAACAAACTTACAACACAGTGGTAACGCTAGT
>CANNJI010000148.1 GCA_947504875.1 Legionellaceae bacterium | reverse complement strand
TTTGATAAATATCGTGGTCAATGGATTGTTTTGTATTTTTATCCAAAGGATGCAACATCGGGCTGCACCATGGAAGGACAAGATTTTCGCGACAAATATGCTGATTTTGTAGCATGTAATGCTGTTGTGCTAGGTGTATCACGAGATAGCTTAAAATCGCATGAAAACTTTAAGATGAAGCAAAATTTCCCTTTTGAATTAATTAGCGATGTTGATGAAAAGCTGTGTGAGCAGTTTGCTGTTATGAAAATGAAGTCTATGTACGGGAAACAATATCGCGGCATTGAGCGTAGTACTTTCTTGATTGATCCAGAAGGGATTGTTAGACATGTGTGGCGTAGTGTTAAGGTAAAAGGGCATGTTGATGAGGTGTTAGATACGTTGTTGTCCGCGCAAAAAAATAATGGTTAGATTGTTGCCATTATGAGGGGCTGTAAAATCGTATGTTTTATAAAACATACCGTAAAAATACGGTATGTTCATTTCTAGCAGGGTACTATAGAATATCGTATAATATTTTTACATATGTATTTTTGAATCATGTTTAACACAACTTTGAACTTTGGGTTTAACTAACACCTGATAATGATACTGTTTGGTTTGATGTCAAATTTAAGCGATCATGATGGTAGTGTTTCTTGAGGAGGGTGGTGTGAACATAGATATTACAGCAAGACAGATGTGGTCTTACTTTATTGAAAACATAAAACCCTTTCCTATTTCGATATTTGTTTTGTTTTTGGTTGTGTTGATTGGGTCAATTGACCTCTCATTAAGGCCTTATTTACTTAAAGTTATACTTAACCGTCTGACAAATGGCACGCAGACCGACGTATTCGTCTATCTTGCTGGACCAAGTATTTTGATTGCTTAAGGCGGACGGGTTATATAAAACGCTTTGGGATGCGCAAGTAGGTGGCTTCTTGCCAGATAATAAGAATGAGGTAGAAAATCATGGTAAAAATGCATGAAAATGAATTAGAAATAGACGAAGGCTTTGTCCATGAACTTATTAAAAGTCAGTGCCCTCATTGGGCTGATCTGCCGATAAAAGCCATCACATCAAGTGGCACTGATAATGCGTTATTTCGTTTGGGGGATGAGTATGTTGTTCGGTTGCCAAGAATCGAATGGTCGCCTGGTAGTAATGAGAAGAATATCAATAAAGAGTATGAATGGATCCGCAAAATTTCCAGGCTCTTGAAGACACCTATATCGGAGCCATTGTTTAAAGGTCATTCGAATGAATCTTATCCTTGGCCTTGGATAGTGGCCAAATGGAATGAGGGTAGTACACCAGCGTTTGAAAAAGGCAATGAATATCAATTGTTGGCTATAGATTTAGCTTGTTTTTTAAATGAGATGCACGGGATATCACTTGCTAATGGACCACTTTCCAGGCGCGGTATCCCTCTAACTTCTTCCGCTCTTGATGCTGAGACAAGAAAAGCTATTAGTGAATTAGAAGGAGAGGTTGATATTCCATCCGTAACGTCTCTTTGGAATAGGTTAACACATGTACCAGCATGGAGCAGGGCGCCTGTATGGGTACATGGTGATTTTTTACCAGGAAATATTGTAGTTCAAAATAATCGACTGACCGCTGTGATCGATTTTTCTGATCTGGGTATCGGTGATCCTGCTTGTGATCTCATTATCGCTTGGAGTTTGCTTAATTCACATTCAAGAAAAATTTTCAGAGATCATTTAGAGAATATTGATGATGACACGTGGGAAAGAGGTCGAGGTTGGGCTCTATCCATCGCGCTAATCATGTTACCGTATTATAAAAATTCAAATCCCACTTTAGCAACGCTCGCAAGGCGAATGATAGAACATGTGTTAATGTGATTTCATCCTCATGCAAAGAGTGTTGCGACAATAAATGTCGATTGCCTGTTTTGTCGCAAATGTCGCAGTGTCGCAACTTGATGTGGATTCGGCGGTTAATATCTGTGATTAATGTGGAGAATATATATGACGCATGCTTGGAAACAAACCATCGATATCGATGAAAAAAAAGCAAAACAACTGATTGAGTCACAGCACTCTATCACGGTTAATAAAATTAATTTGTTAGACGCAGGTTGGGATAACCAGGTTTTCCTTGTTAATGAAACCATGATTTTTCGATTTCCACGCCGAGAGTTTGGGCTTGTTTGCATGGAAAATGAAATAGCTTTGTTGCCTTATATCGCTAGTCATGTTTCATTTTCATTATCGGCACCACAATGGATTGGTCAACCATCAGAGTTATTCCCGCATCCGTTCGCTGGATACCCGATAATTCCCGGGAAAGCAGTTTCAGATGTGAGCACATCACTGATTTCCAACACTACGTTTGCGACAACACTAGCATCGTGGTTGTCTGAATTACACGCCATTCCCGTTACCGAACATTATGCCCTATTAATCAAAGGGGATCAGGGGTGGCGATATGATGTTAATCATCGCGTGTCACGGTGCAGGGAAATGCTTGCGCGCTATGAAGACTATTTTTTGCAATTGGGTTTTGAGAAAAATTTGTTGCTTGAGGTGATAGAAAAATTACCTGCGTTAACGTTTAACGAAGACAAAAAGTCTTATTTGCATGCTGATTTATACAGTAGGCACGTTGTCATGAGTTTGGAAACAGGATCTCCCACTGGATTAATTGACTGGGGCGATACCCATATTGGCCACCCGGGGATTGATTTGGCTGTTGGCTTGATTTTTTCTGAAGATGCATTCCAGCATTTTTTGAAAGCTTATGGTAATGTAGATGATGACATGATTAATCTGTTGTTGTTCCATGCGTTTTGTCATCACATGAGTTTTTTACCTTATACGTGTGAGCAGAATAAGGCGCATTTGATACGGTGGGCGGCAATGGTATTGACGAGAGCCATTGATGAAATCAGAAAACGAGTGTGATTGAGAATAAACATGCCCAAGCGATTCCGTGCAGTATTAAAATTATATCCTTACATCTGGCCACGTGATTGGGCTATTCGGTGGCGTTTTATATTGGCTGTTTTTTTATTACTGACCACCATAGCACTCAATGTTGGTGTGCCACTAATTTTAAGACAAGTCATTAATCTTATTTCCTCACAATCATCGACATTACTCATGGCTGAAATGCTATTGATTGCTTATGGTGTTGTTTGGACGTTCAGTAAAACAACAGATCAATTGCGATTAATCGCCATCAATCGTGTTGTTGAGCGCGGTATGCGCCTACTGTGTTTAAATATCTTTAATCATTTAATTGGGCTATCGTTCCGATTTCACGCTGAGCGAAAAACAGGGGCCTTACTGAGCACGATTGATCGCGCTCAATTTGCATTTTGGCCATTTTTTTGCGGACTATTTTTTCTGATTATCCCTACGCTAATAGAGGTGGTGATTGCGGCAGGCATCTTAATTTATCTGTATGGGTACATTTATGGCGTAATTTTAGCGATGACACTGATTATTTATATGATTTTCAGTGTTTACGGAAGTAAATGGTCAACAGTGGCGCAGTGTGTAGCCAATGAAAAATCAGCACATGTCACGACAACTATCGTGGATAGCCTTCTTAATTATGAAACCATCCGTCATTTTGTAAATCAAAAATATGAGGCTGAAAAATGTGACTATCTTCTTTCAGAGCGAGAAGTGGCTTCAACAAAGCAACATGCAAGAGGGGAATGGGTTACATTGGGACAGGGTATTATCATGGGCATAGGGCTCATTGTTTTGACTTGGTTAAGTGGTACACAAGTTATGGCAGGAAAGCTACAAGTCAGTGATTTCATTCTTATTAATGTCTACCTTCTACAATTCATGGGACCACTTGGGCATTTTGGTTATGTTCTTCGGGATATGAATGAAGGACTAACCAATATTGACGAGGTTATGGATATATTAGACGAAAAACCAGATATTCAAGATTCCCTTACAGCGCAGGCATTAACTCTTAAAGAAGGGGTGATTAGCTTTGAGAAAGTCAGTTTTGGCTATGACGCGCGACGCCCAATTTTACACGAAGTTAGTTTTACGATACCCGCCAAAAAAACAGTCGCCATCGTTGGCTCAAGTGGTGCAGGTAAATCAACTATCGCGAAATTACTGTTTCGTTATGACGATGTAACTGCCGGTCGAATTCTGATAGACCAGCAAGACATCCGTGATGTCACCCAAGCCTCCATGCAGTCATTCATTGGCATCGTTCCTCAGCATACAGCACTGTTTAACGACACACTTCGTTATAATATTGCTTATGGCAGACCGGACGCCACGGATGTTGAACTTCAAAAAGCAATCGAACATGCACATTTGGATGCACTGATTGTGTCATTACCTGATGGATTGAATACGGTGGTGGGTGAACACGGGGTAAAGTTATCTGGCGGGGAACGGCAGCGTGTTGCAATCGCACGAGTATTACTGAAAAATCCTGCTATTTTAATATTTGATGAAGCAACGTCTTCACTGGATACTAAAACAGAGCATTTGATACAGGAGAATATTGAGGAAATTGCTCGAAATGCGACGACATTAATCATTGCGCACCGGTTATCGACGGTGGTTCATGCTGATCAAATTATCGTGCTGGATCAGGGTCGTATCGTTGAGCAGGGTACCCATGCCGAATTACTTAAAGAGGGCGGCTTGTATTCTCAACTATGGAAAAAGCAAACGCGTGAAAAACCTATGGGTGCGGCATGACTAAGAAAAACAATCTTTTCACCTGGTCGTCTATTCTAAAGATAGCCCTTGAACATAGAAAAAAATTTGCACTCGCCAATATCCTAGCCGTGGTAAAGACATTGATGTATTTACCTGTGCCGTTGATTATTCCAAGCCTTATCAATGAAGTATTGTTAAAGCACCCCGGATTTTTTACAAAGACACTTTCTGTGGTATTACCACAACATTTCATTACTCCAGCATTAATACTGATCACCGCATTTACACTGGTCCTGACACTTCGTGTGTTTGATGAGATTTTAAATATTTTACAGGGACGTGATTTTAAAATTATTTCAAAAGACGTTGTTTTGCGCATTAGAACTGAGTTACTCCGCCATTTAGACAAAATATCGATGAAAGAATATGAAACCCTGGGCAGCGGCAGATTAGCCTCTTTTTAC